>CAXRHS010000849.1:0-6524 GCA_964230235.1 Myxococcota bacterium | reverse complement strand
ACCCAGGCGCCACGAACGCCCACACCTGGTAGAACACCCACGGACTGGCCAGGAAGATGCCGCCGACCAGCGACAACTTCATGTAGACCTCGATCGACTCGGTGATCTGCAAGGCCTTGATGGCGTAGAGGTTGTTCTCGGCCAGCGCGTTGCGGACCGGCGCGGACAGCCACGCGTACAGCTCGACGTGAAACGACCACGCGACGAAAAACGCCACGGCGACGCCTATCGACGCGCGCAGCACCCGCGAGCGCAGCTCGATCAGGTGGTCGCGAAACGACATCGTGCCGTGGTCGGCCGGCGCTTCGCTGGTCATGCCTTGGGCGGAAAGTTGAGCGGAGGAGGCAAGTCTGGGTCCGATTCCGGCTCGGGCGGCGCCACCTGCACCACCAGCGGCTCCGCGTCGCGGCGCAGGTTGGGCGAAGCGCCGTGGGCGCGGGTGCCGCCGACCGGCACACCGGTGGGCAGGTTGAACGTGGGGCGCACTGCCACCGGATCCGGCGGCGCATCCGGCGGAGCGGTCATGCGCAGCGGCGGCGGGCCGTCGTCCAGCGCCAGCTGCGGCGGTTGCCCAGGCTCGGCGTTGGCCGCTTGCGCCAGCTCGGCCGGCGCCTCTTGGGCTGGGGCGACGGCCGTGCGGCGCGGCACCACGGCGATGGTCTCGCCATCGGCAGGCGGTTGCAGCGGCGGCGGCCGATCCGGATCGTCGGCCAGCCTGGCGTGACGCTCGATCTCGCGGGCTTGTTCATCGACAAGGCCGGTGACTTCGGAATTGACCGACTCGACCTCGCGCACCAGCTCGTCCATGCTCTGCCGCAGCTCGTGCTGGGCCAGGTTGGCCGCACGGCGCAAGTCGCGCATGCCGCCGCTGACCGTCTTGACGACCGCCGGCAGCTTGTCGGGGCCGACGAAAAGCAGCAGGACGAGCAAGATGACGACGAGTTCTGGGCCGCCGATGCCAAACACGTTGGACCCCGCGCGCCGCGGTTTGCTGGGCTAGTCCGGCTCGCCGGTGAGTCCTTTTTCCGTGATAGACCACCAAGCAGTGCGGTTGGCGTCGCTCTCGCGGGCCACGTAGCCTTTGTCCAACAGGCGTGCGAGCGCATTCTGCATGTTTTCTTTCTGGTATTTTCCGTCGCACAACGTAAACAACTCGGCGATCTGGATTTCGCGATCCGGCCACTTGCGCAAGACGTGCAAGCAGAAGGTGGTCGCGGTTTCTTTGTTAAACGAGTACGCCATTTGGTCCTCAATTCCGCGCGCAGGCAAAGGTGGGGAAGGTGCCTGCGAAGGGGGCAGAATGCTAGCAGGGCACGACGCAGTTGGGAAGGGAGATTCTCGATGTCACATACTATCGATCGCCTTGAAACCACTAGGGTTCTTCTGTGAAAATCCGCAAAGTCACTGCGCCCCGCGCGCCTGCTGGCTGCTGAGGTACGTCACTTTGCGAGCACGGTTGGTCTCCCCCAATGGCCGGTGCGCTTCCAGCGCTTGCCACAGGTCGATGCTCGACGCTTCAATGCGATCGGCCAGCGCAGCGGCTTCTGCCGCTTCCGGTTGCACCGTCAGCGTCGCCACGCTGGTGTAGGGACTGGCGGACTCGGACCAGTCTACGGTCGCGTCTTCAATCGGCGTCGCCCGGTCGTCGGTGTAGAACTGCACCTGCACGTCGTAAGCGACCGGTCCCTGGGCCAGGTGCGCGCGGAACTGCGCTGCCCAGTGGGGTGACGGCTGCGCTTTGGCCGTTGTCCGCGTCGGCACCAATCGCAAGCGACCGGCATAGGGGCCCATTGCGATCGGCGCGGCGGTGTAGAACGGTTCGGTGGCAAAACCGCTAAAGGGCCGGTTGAGCACTTTGGCCAGGCGAGCGGCTTCCTTGAGCCCACCGAGCAGGCCGCGGTTGTTGATGAGAAAGCCGAGCAACTTGGCCAAGCCGCGCGCCCCGTTGACGGCGATGCCGACGAAGTCGTCGAGCGACGCAAACAGCGATGCCGGGTGGTTGATGAACAGAAAACACTGGCGGTCGGTCGGGCCGCCCAACGCCCCTGGACCGTGCACGCCCAGCACCGCGAGCGCAAACCCGCGAATGTCGGGGCGCTTGTCGCTGCTTCGGCCCGCGCCACCGTTCGACAACCGCACCCACGCCTCGTAGCTGGCGGGATGCGCAAACAAGCCCTGGCGGCAATGGTCGGGCAGGCCGTCTTTGACGACGAACGTCGCCGCCAGACCAAGCAGTTGCTTGCGGTGCAGCGCGCGCCCACTGCCCTGGCGCGCCGACTTCTCGGCCTGCAACGCGCTGAACTGACGCGCGTACTGGGCAAAGCGGCTGGCCTCGTCGGCCCCGATCGTCTCTTTCCAGGCGGTACTTGGAGCAGAACCCATGGACCCAGCGAAGCGCGCGGGCAAACCGCCCGCAGAGTCGGCCAGGGTCGCAGCGCACCGGCGGCGCGTCAACCAGGTCAACAGAAGTGGCGTGTTCACAGACAGTTACGACGCAAGTTGCCGTATCTGGTTGTCTGGGGTCGGCGCGGCGGGCTTGCCAGCAAACGGAGGCGGCAAGTCCCTTCGAATTGGACCACTCTGCGCACTTGCGCTACACCGACCCCACGGCGCAGCCGCGCCGGTGGAACGCGCATGGCCGACCTTGCCAACGGTAACCGCAACACCTTTGACGTCCTGGTGGTCGGCAGTGGCGCCGCCGGTCTGTCGCTGGCGTTGAACCTGAGCGATCGCGCCAGCGTGGCCATCGTGACCAAACGCGGCCTGGCCGACAGCAACACCAGTCTTGCCCAGGGCGGCATCGCTGCGGTCCTGGATCCGGTCGCCGACGATCCAGCCCGCCACATCCACGACACCCTGGTTGCCGGCGCCGGGCTGTGCAAGCGCGACACCGTGGAGATGATCGTGCGGGCGGGTCCGGCCGCCATTTCGCAACTGCGGGCGCGCGGCGTGGTTTTTGATGCCGACGACGCGGGGCAACTGCACCTGACGCGCGAAGGCGGGCACTCGGCGCGGCGGGTAGCGCACCAGGCCGATTCCACCGGGTATGCGATCGAGTCGGCCCTGGTGACACGGGTCCGCGAGAACCCGAACATCGCCGTTTTCGAGCACCACCAGGCGGTCGACCTGATTACGCGGGCGCGGTTGGCCCGGCGGTCGGGTCGGGGCACGCCCGGCTGGAAAGGCGACCGCGTGCTCGGTGTCTACGCGCTGGACATCGCCCGCAATCGCGTGGAGGCGTTTGCCGCCAGCGTGGTGGTCCTGGCGACCGGCGGTTCGGGCAAGATCTACCGGTACACCACCAACCCCGATGTGGCGACTGGCGACGGCGTGGCGATGGCGTGGCGGGCGGGCGCCAAGGTCGCGAACATGGAGTTTTTCCAGTTCCACCCGACCTGTTTGTACCACCCGCAGGCCAAAAACTTCCTGATTTCAGAGGCATTGCGCGGAGAGGGTGGCATCTTGCGCAACACGAAGGGCGAGGCCTTCATGCCGCGCTACGACGCGCGCAAAGACCTGGCACCGCGCGACATCGTCGCCCGCGCCATCGACGCCGAACTCAAGGAGAGCGGCGACTCGTGCGCGTTTCTCGACATGACCCATTTGCCGGCGGCGTTCTTGGAAGACCACTTTCCGATGATCCATGCGCGCTGCCTGCAGCTCGGCATCGACCTGCGCAGAGAACCAATCCCGGTGGTGCCGGCAGCCCACTACCAGTGCGGCGGGGTCCAGGTCGACCGCGATGGCCAGACCAGCATCGAGGGGCTGCTGGCGATCGGCGAAGTAGCGTGCACCGGGCTGCACGGTGCCAACCGGTTGGCGTCCAATTCGCTGCTGGAGGCCGTCGTCTACGCCGACCGCGCCACCCACAAGGCGCTGGAAATTCTGGCGACCCGCGGCAGCGCCCGCGAGCTCAACGTTCCGGAGTGGGACACCGGCAGCGCGACCAACCCCGACGAACAAGTGGTGGTCACGCAAAGTTGGGACGAGATCCGCCGCCTGATGTGGAACTACGTCGGCATTGTCCGCTCGTGCCGACGGCTTTTGCGCGCGCAACGGCGTTTGCAGCTGATCGCGCAGGAGGTCCAGCAGGACTGGTGGCGGTTCTACTTGACGCCAGACCTCATCGAACTGCGCAACATCACGGCGGTGTCGCTGCTGGTGGTCGAGTGCGCGCTCGGCCGCCAAGAGAGCCGCGGCCTGCACTGGTCGATCGACTACCCGGAGACCGACGACGAAAACTGGGCGCGCGACTCGGTCACGGTGCGCAGTGGGTCCTAGTTTGGCCTAGGCGCCATCCAGTGGCCCGGTCATGCGATGGCCGAGCACCAGCGGCGCTTTGGGCGGCTGCCAGCCCCAGACGTCAAAAAGGCGACCAAACACAGCGTCGGCATGCCGCTGCAACTGGGCAATGTGGAGGTCCGTCGCCGCCCGAACCGCCTGCGGTCCGCCACTATGCGCACTGGCTGCCAGTTCGTCCGCGTAGACGCCGAGCCAGCGTTGCACCAGCGGCGCGTCCACTTCCAAGTGAAACTGAAAGCCCCAATTGCGGTCGCCGGCCCGAAAAGCCTGGTTGGCGCAGCCGGCTGAGAACGCCAGCCGTTCGCAGTCAGCCGGGATGGCAAAGGTGTCGCCGTGCCAGTGGAACATCGGCGCGCCATCGGGCAACGCCGACAGCACCGGATCGCTGCGTCCGGCCGGGGTAAGCGAGAGCGGCGCCCAACCCAACTCTGGCGCAGGGTTGCGGCCAACCGGAGCGCCAAGCGCGTGCGCCAACAACTGCGCGCCCAAGCAGATGCCGAGCACCGGCACCCCGCGCCGCAGCGCAGCGTCGATCAAACGCAACTCGGCCTTGAGATGCGGGTACTGGTCCTGCTGGTCCAGGTTTTGCGGCCCGCCCAACACGATGACGGCGTCGGCACCACCCAGGTCTGGCAGTTCATCCGGCGCGCGGCGGGCGTTGTGGTAGCGGATGCGGATGCGGCGTCGCCGCAGCAGCGGGTCCAGGGTGCCCAGCGGCTCGGCGGCCACATGCTGCACCACCAGGATCTTGCGCAAGGCGCGCGTGTCGTCCATCGCGCGCCCCGGCCCGGCCTACTGCTGGCGGACAGCGTAGAAAATGCCTTTGATCTTATTGGGCTTTCCGCCAATCGTCAGCGTCATGTCCCACAGGCACTGGTCCTTGACCGAGGTGCCGCCGATGGTGTCGATGAGCTGATCCTGATTGGTCTCAAAGATCGGACACTTGTCGGCGGCGAGCAAAAGCCCGGAGCCCTTTGTTGGATCGCCGGTGGTGCCGTCCAACTGGTTGAGCTGCGCCTCCAGAAACGCCGTGCCGAGGGTAATCAACGTCTCGCAGGTCGTGGTCAAAAAGCCCTCTTTCATCAGGCTCTGCTTGGCCGCCATCTGCTTGGCAAAATCGGCGCAGCAGCTGTCTTTGACGAGGCACTGCTTGCCGGCAAGCAAGGTCTTGATGAGCTTGGCATAGCTGTCGATGGCCGGCGCGTTCGGGTTCTTGGGATCAAAGGTGATCGCCGGCAAAAGCTGCTTTTGCACGATGTAGTTGATGAGCGCGCCCCATTTGACCTTGAGCGCGTGCTGGCCAATCTTGATCTGGCTGAGCAGCGAATCGCGCCACAGGTCGAACTGGCCGACCACGGCGTCACTCTGAAACGCTTCGATGTTGAAGGTCTTTTTTCCGCAGGCCGGGTCTTTCGGATTGCAGGTCTGGCCGAGCGACCACTTGTAGGTCACGGTCGCCCAGATTTCCTTGGTGTGTTCCTTGGCGAGAAAGCCGGTTGCATCGGGCTCTTGTTTGAACTCCAGCGTGCCGCCGATCTCCAAGTTGGTCAGGATTTCGTTCAGGTCGGCGCCGGTATTGAGGCCGGTCTTGACCGACTCTGGCAAGAAGCCCAGCAGAATGGCGTTCAAGAACTTGGTGACGATGTCGCCGACGGCGGTCAGTTCCTTGATCGACGGGTTCTTGGGGTCGTCAAACACGTAGCCGCACAGCGAATTGAGCGTGTTGCCGCCGAGCTTGCAGGCCAGGCTCAGCAGGCCGCCAATCGGATCGCTGACCACGTCGAGAATGGTCTTGAACACCAGTTCGACCGGATCGGGCAGGATCGACAGCAGGTCGATGTGGCTGGTCAGGTCATACACGCCTTTGAGCCGCGGCGGCAGATCCTTGAGGGTCACGATGACGTCGTCGCCGACCGGCACGCCCTGATCGCTGACACCGATGGTGGCGCCGGTGTCGACGCAACCGCCCGCGATCGCTTTGGTCGTGTTGCCGCCGGCTTGCGGGTGGGCGATGCCGATGACCGTAAACGCGACCTTGCCGTCGGCGCCCTTCTCTTTGGCGATCCACCCGGCCAGGCTTGGAAAAGTCAGCGCCCACGGCTTGTTCCACTGCAGGTTGGGGCTGGTCCAGGCCGCCGGCGGCAACGTCTCGCCAAGGTCGATGCTTTTGCAGGCCGGATCGCCCGCCACCTGCTTGACCAGCCGCGCCTGGATGCTGCCGA
>CAXRHS010000848.1:0-3522 GCA_964230235.1 Myxococcota bacterium | reverse complement strand
CCACTGCGGAGCGGTGAATCGCCTGTAAGGCGCGAACGCGCGACCCGCTGAGCAAGCACGGCAAACCCAGGGCCCACGCCGACCAAATCAGACTTTGGGATCGAAGCCGCGATGAACCGCCAAAAACGGCGACGGCCGCCTTCGGATCAAGGTCCGACGACGGCCGTACCGTTGTTCAAGTTGCCGATCGACTAGGGAGGCGGCGCGGCGCCATTGCATTCGCCGCAGGTTGAACCAGCACAGGTAGCCGCTTTGCCCTTGCCGTCCGCGGTGCAACAGTCCTTCTGCTCCAGACACACCGAGTCGCAGTAGCAGGTGCCGCCAGGTGCCCCCTTGCCGCAGTACTGGTCGCAGATGTGGCCGCTGGTGGTCTTGCAGTCGCCTGGGCAGGTTGCGTTGCTTTCGCCAGCTTCGCAAACGCCATTGCCGCATTTGGGTCCGGTGGTCTTGCAGTCGCCAGGGCAGTTGGTCGGGGTCTCGCCTGCTTCACAGGTGCCGTTGCCGCACTTGGGTCCAGTCGTGCCGGCACACGGGTCAGGGCACTCGTTTTGCTGGCCGCACTGGCCGATGGCGATAAGCTCGGACTGCACGGGGACGGCGAACGCGGTGCACTTGGACTCCGAGCATGCTGCGTCGCACTTGCACGTGGCCATGCAGTTGAAGAAGTCGACGCAGTCCTTTTTGGCGCCGCACGCAGCCATCTGCGACGCGCACTTGGCGAACCCGCAGGACAAAGCGGCGCTGTAGGTCGAGTCGCAGTCCATCGGGCAGTTGGTCTCGCCGCTGGAGCACTTGCCGTCGCCACACTTGGCGCCAGTGGTCTTGCAGTCCGCCGAACAGTTGGTCGGCGTTTCACCGGCCTCACAGGTGCCATTGCCGCACACCGGCCCCGTGGTCTTGCAGTCCTTGCTGCAGGTCTCGACGTTTTCTGGCGGTTCGCACTTGCCGTTGCCACACACGGGGCCAGTCGTCTTGCAGTCTTTGGGGCAGGTCTCGATGTTCTCCCCCGGCGCCTCGCAGACGTTGTTGCCACAGACCGCAGTGGTGGTTTTGCAGTCCGCAGCGCAGCTGCTCGGGGTTTCGCCGGGCTCGCATGCGCCGTTGCCGCACACCGGCGTGGTCGCACCGGGGACACACTTTTGCAGGCTCGCACACACCTGGACCGCCGCGGCTGCCGGGTTGGTCTCGGGCGGTTGCGGGCACTTCTCGACGCAAGGCAGGTCCTTGCAGCTTTCCAGGCACTTGAACGCCGCCGCGCAAACCGGATCGGCCTTGCACGCACTGATTTGCGAAGCGCACTTGGTGTTCATGCACTTGACCATGTCCGACACGTTCAGGCTGGTGTCCCCGCCGCTGGAACCGTCGGTGCCGCCGGCCGTGCCGTCGGTCAGGACCACGCCGTCGCCACCGCCGCTGCCGTCCTGGCCGCCGCTGGTCGTGTCGGTCCCATTGGTGGCGGGCGGGGCCTCGCAGGTCGCCTTGACGACCTTGAGGTTGGCGTCGAACGCCGTCTTGCACGTATTGGGTGCCTGGCACTCCGCGCCATCTGGCGCCCACTTGCCGCCCAGCTGGTTGGCGGGGTCGGTGTCCTTGACGCACTTCATCGGCTTCTGGCCATTGCAACCGCCAGTGACCGAGTTGGGATTGCACTGCTCGCCGTCTTTGCCAGCGACGACCACGGTCGAACCGCCGCCGCCACCGCCACCACCGCTGCCGCCACCCACACAGGCCGCCAGCGCGAGCGCCGCAGCGGCGACCACACTGCGCGCGGCAATTGAGTTCAGTGCTGTCAAGCCACGGGACATCGCGACCTCGTTGCAAAAACGCGCCCATGGGCGCGGTGGAAGGGGTGCCGGTCGGCGCCGTGATCGCGCATCAACAGACGACCAACGCTGAACATTGAAGAACTGTGAAGACGGGCGACCATCCGGCCGCGGGCCGCCGAAGCATAGCCATTCGAGGTCGCAAAAGCAAGGGAATTGAGCGGAAAACGACAACGTAGGCGGGCGGTTGCGAGCGATTTGCCGGCGCTATTTGAGGCATGCCTCGAAATCGGCCTTGCAGGTCGTCTTGGCGCACTGGTCTTCGCAGGTCTTGTCGCCTTTACAGGCCTGGCACTTGCTGCCCATGCAGACCAGCAGGTTGCCCGCTTTGGTGGCTTCGACCGGCGAGGCGGCGCTGAGGCAGCCCAGGTGGCAATCGGCCTTCTTCTGGCCTTTGTCGCAGGTGTCCCAGCACGCCAGCGCATCCAGACAAGTCTGGGTCCCTTTGGGCTCCGCGCAGGAAGCGAACGTCTGGCCGCACGGCACAGCAGGCGCCTGCATGCACTTGCTGATTTCGATCCACTGGGTCTGCGCCGTCGGCGTTGCCGTACCCCAGCAGTTGGCGAGGCAGCCGACCTTGGCCGCCTCGGGCAAGCTGTTGCAGCTGTCCATGCAAACGAAAAGGGCCGCGCAACCGCCGCTGCCGGTTTTGCCACTGGCGATGCAGGTCAAAGCTTGCGCTGGGCACGCAGCAAATGCGTCCTGGTCGCCAGCCGCGGCGGCGCAGGTGAAGAGCGCGTCCATTTGCGCTTGCGCCGGCTTGCTCAGCTTTGCGTAGCACCCATACGAGCATTCTGGGCCTTTGTCTTTGCAGCCTTCGAGGCACGAAAACGCGCTCGGGCAAGGTTCGGGGCCGTATTTGCCGTCGGCGCCGCACGCGATCGCGGCCATCATGCACTTGGCGCCCACGCAGTCGCCGATGCACTTGGGGCTGGGGTCCTTGGCGCAGGCGCCGGCGACGCAGTTGTTCTTGACGCAGCTCAGGTAGGGGGTGATCGCGGCCGTAGCGGTCGGCGAAGCGACGGACAGGCAGGGCGCCGCACAGTTGGGGTCGGCGCTGTTGCCGCACGCGACCCAGGCGCAGGTCAGCAGCTGACTGCACAGCTGGTATTTGGCGACGGCGCCATCGGCCTGAGCAGCGTCGAGCGGAACGTCAGGGGTGACCACGCCGTCTACGGGTGGCGACGCGGTATCGGCCGGCGGCTGCGCTGTGTCGGACACCTGCGCTCCGCCATCCGCGCCAACGGAAACGTCGGTGAGGCTGCCAGCTGAATCGCCAGATGCAGGCCCGTCGCTGCTCGCGGCTGCGTCGCTGCCGGCAGGGGAGGCACCGTCGCCAGCCGTCGTGGCACCGTCCGAGGCTGCCGTGCCCGCGCCGTCGCCCAGCTGGCCGTCGGTCATCTGCGCATCGGCGCCGCCAACATTGCCGACCACGGCGGGCGCCACTTCGTTGCCCTGACAGGCAGCCAGCCACAGGCCAAGGGCGCAGGAGAGGAGTCGAAGCTGCATGGTCACGCCGAGGGTGCGCGACGGCCAACGTCGCATGTGGCCGTGCATCTTGCCAAACTGCGGCAGGCCCGGGCAAGCGCGCGTGCGGCCGTGGCAAAGGTAGCAACAATGCCGGGCCAGGGCGCACCGCCAGCGCGGGGTCGGCGCGGCTTGCTGGCTGAGGGGACGGCGATTTGTTTCGTTTCGGTGG
>CAXRHS010000847.1:0-5203 GCA_964230235.1 Myxococcota bacterium | reverse complement strand
GCATCGACGACAGCGCCGCACCATCGGTCAGCGGCTGGGGCGCCGTGGCCGCGTCGGGCGCTGCATTGGCACCCGGGGGCGCCTGGTCGCGCGGAGCCTGGGTCGCACCGGTACCGGCGGCAGGTGCGCCGCCTGCGGGCGAACTGGCGGGGGCGGCTTGGGCGTCTGGCATCGCGACCTCGGCGGCAAAAACGGCAGCGGCACGGCCCGCCGTCGCGGGCTAGTCTAGCCGCGCAAGGCCAATGCGGCCAAGTCCAGTTCAGCGGTCCGCGGGCCGGGTGGGGCCTGCATGCCCAGCCCGTCAGCTCGGCCCGGGAACAACAAATACGCTCGCTATTTCATGGATCTGAACAAAGGGGGGGATCGTTCACAGGCACGTATTGGGCTTGGTGACACCGCACACGCCAGCGTTGCAGACGTGGCCGGCCCGGCACGGCGCGGCCTGGCCGACGCTGCAGCCGCCGCCGTCGTCGGGCAACTTCTCGCAGGTGCCTTTGCCGCCGCCGCTCAGCTTGCAGGTGGTGCCGTAGCCGCAGGCAACGCGGTCGCCGTCAAAGTAGCCACAGGCCTCGCCCTCTTTGGCGACCGTGTAGGCCGTGCACACCGCTTTGTGGTCGTGGCAGTAGTGCCCTGCCCCACCGTCGCAGTTTTTTGCCGTGGTATCGCAGGCCTTGCCAAGCCCGGCGGGCCCGACGCACGTGCCGGCGATGCAAACGGCCGGCGCGAGGCAGACGTGGGTCTTGTCGCAGGTGCCGCCGACCGGAACACGCTGGGCGCACACTTTGACAGTCTGGGTGGCCACGCACGACAGCCCGAATTCGCACTCGGCCGTCGCCCCACAAGCCTGACCGACCTTGACGCGCGACTGGCACTGGCCGCACATCGCGCTGTCGATGCCGCCGCACAGGCCGCTTTGGCACTGGCTGTGGTCGCCACAGGGCTGGGCGTTCTTGCGTTTGCCTGCCTTGGGCTGGCACGCGGCCACGGCGTCGATGACGGTATAGAACTCGCACTCCAACGAACCGGGAATCGCCGCCGCGCACGCTTGAACGGCCGAAGCGCTCAAGCCGGTGTCCGGCGCCGTGACCCGAGCCATGCAGACGGCTGCCTGCCGCTTGCCGCAGGTGGTCGCGTCGCCGTACTGACTGCTGACCAGGTAGGGGGCGCAGGTAGACAAGGCCTTGCACCAGGCGGCGCCAAGGCTGTCACACGCCGCGGCGTTGGCGTCAGTGGCAGGCGCTGCGTCGGCACAACCGCCAGCAATGATGAACACAATCCAGAGGATACGGTGCATGACTCCCCCCGGCCAGCCAGGCCAAGGGCAGCGACCTTAGGGCGTGCAAAAGGACAAGTCAATCGACGGGAGCGCGGAGCCGGTCAGCAAGTCGACTTGCAAAGTAGAGAGCTTGCGACCCATTTGGCAAGCAACCGGCCAACGTGGAAAATCGAATAGATCTTACACGGACCCTTACGGGCACTTCGTCGTCTTGTCCAGGCAGCAATCGCCGAGCGCGGTGCACTGGCTGTCGCACATGCAGGTACCCACCTTGCCGATGCCGCCGCACGCGCCGTCGCAAGTTCCGCTACACAACGGGGCGAAATCCTTGCAGCAATCCCCAAGAGTCAGGCAACTGCTGTCACAATAGCAGCCGTCCTTGCTTTGCTTGCCGCATGCTCCGGCGCACGACCCGGCTTTGCCGGCCACGCACT
This sequence comes from Myxococcota bacterium, assembly GCA_964230235.1. Lineage (GTDB taxonomy): Bacteria > Myxococcota_A > UBA9042 > UBA9042 > UBA9042 > SXRM01. The sequence continues at coordinate 3,493 of CAXRHS010000847.1, read as the reverse complement.
GCGCAATGCTGGTGGGCAAGCCAACCGCGCAGAACTCCGGGCCAACGCAAGGCGTCTCCAAGGCCCAGGCGCCCCAGTTGGTGGTGGTGGTGTTGCAGGTGGTCGAGGTGCCGCTGCATGAGCCGACCGAGGTCTGCTTCTGCGCCTGGTTGACGCCGGCGACGGTCGTGCAGCGGTACTGCGCCTTGGTGGTGGAGCCACAGGCGGTTCCGCTGGCCGCGTAGGTGCCCTTGGCCGTGCAGCAGGTGTTGCCGGGGCTGCACTTGGTCAGGGTGGTGGCACCAAAGCCGAGCTTGACGCTGACCGACTGGCAGCTGGTGTCGGCGTTGGTGATGTTGACAAACGCGGTGCCGGTCTCGTCCAAGCCGGTCGCGTCGGGAAAGTAGCTCAGCGTGCCGCTGGCCGCCGTCTTGCAGCAGCCGTTGATCTTGGCGCCGCTCACCGCGGTGTTCTGGTAGCTGTCCGAGCCGACCGGGCACTGCTGATCCAGGCAGTCGGTGCCGTTGGGGCCGTTGCTGCACCGGTAGTAGGCGCACACCTTGACCGGCTTGAGCGCCGTCCACGTCACGTAGACTTCAGGGTCGTAGAAGTTGGTGTCGTCGGTGATGCTGTACTTGAAGTAGTCCTTGTCCGTCGGGCTCTGCAACAACACGGCCGGGTCGACAAAGATGGCGCTGGCGCTGTCCGAGAAGATGCCGAGGTCAAAACTGGCGGTGGTGACCTCCGCGCCCTCCCACTTGTCGGTTTGCTTGCACAGGTCTGGCGCCGGTGCCTTGCAGGTCGGCAACGTGGACTTGGTCGCGCTGGCCGTGCAGGTCTGGCCTGCCGGGCATGCCGAAACGGTGGTCCACTGGCTGAACGCCGAAGTGCCAAAGCAACCCGTGCTGGTGCCCGCGCAAGTCGAGAAATTCTTGCGAACCTGGATGCTGCTGCCCAGGCACTGGTACTCGACCGTTGCGCCTTTGCCGCACAGCGTTCCCGTCGGCGCGTAGGTGCCGGTGCTGGTGCAACACTGCGAGCCGGCTACGCACTGGGTCGCCGGTTTGCAGGTGCCCGGGCTGGCGCTCGAGGTCAGCGAGCACATTTCGCTGGCCAGGCACGCCTTGTAGGTCGTCCAGTCGCTCCAGGCATAGTTGGCTGCCGATGCCGAGCACAACGTCGAGGTGCCGGTGCAGCCGCTGGTGGCCTTGCGCACCAGGACCTTTCCGCCCGGCAGGTCGCTGTCGCACTTGTACTCGTTGGCGACGGTCAGGGTGCCGCAGGCCTTGCCTTTGGGCGAGTAGGTGCCGTTGGCTTCGCAGCAGGTATCGACGCCCACCTTGCAGACGGTGGCCGTGGGGGTGCCAAAGCTCAGGGTTGCGGCGACCTGGGTGCAGGCCGGCGTGCCGTTGGTCACCTCCATGTAGGCGACGAAACTTGCGTTGGTGCCGGTGCTGGGCTTGGGCGAGAGCGCTACCGCGCCTTTGGTGCCAGACGTACAGCAGCCGTTGACCTTGGCAGCGCTGACGGTGGCGCTGGTCGCGTTCTGGCTGCCGCTCGGGCAGACCAGCGACTGGCACTCGGTGCCTGCGGCGCCGCCGGTGCACGCTGCGTACACGCAGACCTTGACAGTCTGGGCGCTCGACCAGGAGACGCTCAGTTGCGGCGCGTAGTTGTTGGCGTCGTCGCTGACGGTCCATTTGACCACATCGACATCGCCGGCACTGCCCATCAGCAACACCGGCGTCAGCGCCTTGCTCGCCGTCGCGTCGCCAAAGGTGCCGATGTCGTGGGCCTTGGCCAGCGAGGTGCCGCCGGCCTCGTAGGTATCTTGCTGAGTGCAGACCGGGTCCACGGCGGTGCACGTCGGCAGCGTGGTCTTGTCCGCGGCCTCGCAGACTTCGGTGTCCTTGCAGGTGCCGCTGTCGGTCCAAGGGTGCCAGGCGTACTAGGTGCTTGCGCCGCTGCAGATGGCGGTGCCGCCCGTGCACCCCGCGTAGGCGATGCGCTTGCGCTGGGTCTTGCCGTCGGCCGCGCAGCCGTACTCGGTGGCCAGTGTCTGGGTGTCGCAAGCGGTTCCGGCTGGCTTGACAACGCCGCTGTTGCAGCACACGCCGCCCGCGCAGGTGCAGTTGGGCAGCGGGGTCCACTTGTTCTGCGACACCGTGGGCTGGCAGCTCAAGCAAGCGTCCGCCGGGTTCTTGACGCCGCCGACCATGCAGGCGCCGCCGATTTCGCAGGTGCCCGACAGCCACTTGACTGCGCACTGGCCGGTCTTGCTATCGCAATACGGCACCTGGCAGCTGGTGGTCGCCGTGCACTTCTTGGCCAGGTGGCTGCATTTGCCGGCGTTGCACGCGCCGTCGGTGCACGGGTTGTTGTCGTCGCAATCGGCGTTGGTCGCACACTCGAGCGGCGTGACCACCACGCAATTGGCCGCCGTGTTGCCGGTGGCCTGGCATTTTTCGTTGGCGCCGCAGGTCTTGACGGTGTCCCACGGCGACCAGACCTGATCGGCAGCGGCATCGGAGCACGCAGCCGGCCCAGCGCCTGTGCACCCGGCCGAAGCGCTGCGGTTTTGCACGTCCTGGCCAGCGCACTGCCACTGGGTGCCGACGACAGCCGCGCCACAGGCTGCGCCGGCTGATTTGGCCTTGTTGGTGGCCAGGTCGCAGCAAGCGCCGTCCGTGCAACAGCCCGTCTTGGCTGTGACCGCGCACGTTCCGCTGGCGACGTTGCAGGCAGCCGTGCTGCATACGTCGGTCACCGCACAATCGGTATCGGCTTTGCAGCACCCAGGCTTGGCCTCGCCCAAGCAGGTGCCGCCATTGCACTGGTCTTTGCCGGTGCATATGTTGCCGTCGTCGCACGCAACCCCAGACTGGTCACTCCACGCGCTTTGGCTGGCATTGGGGTCGCAGACCTTGCACGGGTTGGCCGGCTGGGTTTCGGCGCCGGCATAGCAGGCTCCGTCGATGGCGCAGGTTTCGGCCAGGGTCTTGTGCTTGCAGTTGCCGTTGGTCTTGTCGCAGCCGTCGGCGGTGCATGGCAGGCCGTCATCGCAGTTCTTGGCCTGGTAGGCGCAGCCGTCGACCGTGCAGGTATCGGTCGTGCAGGCGCTGTTGTCGTCACAGTCCGGATCGGCAGAGCAAGTCTTGACGGCGTCCGCGCTCGCGCCGTCCTTTTCCTCGCTGGTTTCGCCGCCCGCGTTTGTGGTTTCGCCGCCCGCGTTTGTGGTTTCGGCGTCCGGGTTCGGTTCGGTCGCATCGTCGGCGCCGAGATCGGCGGCCGGCTCCGTGTCTGGCAGCGTTTCCGTCTGCGGATGGCCGTCTGGGGCGCTGATTGCATCGCCGTCGGCCGTCGCCGCATCGGTCGCCTGCTGGCTGGCATCCTTGGCAACGGCGCTGTCCTTCTTGGTGTCGGGCACGAAGCCGTCGCCAAACGAGGGCGCCATGACGTCGGCCTGCGCGGCGGTGGACGACGCCGATGGCGCTGCCGGTTCGCTGCAACCGGA
>CAXRHS010000846.1:0-16196 GCA_964230235.1 Myxococcota bacterium | reverse complement strand
GACATGCAGGTTCAGGGCGCCGGGTCCAGCGAGCGCGAGCTGCACTGGTTGGTCGACCGCACCGTCGACAAGTTGCCCGAGGCCGGTATGTGGAGCCTGCCGCTGTGGATCTGGCGGGCGCTGATGCTGGGCTGGGCGCTGTGGCTGGTGGCGGCGCTGTTGCGCTGGCTGCCGTGGGCGTGGCAAGCCCTGGTCAGCGGCAAGGGCTGGCTGAGCTGGACCCAGCCGGCGCTGCCCGCAGAGGTCGCGCCTGCGCCGCCACCCCCGCCTCCGCCTCCGCCCCCACCGCGCGCGGCGTCTGCTTCGGAAGTGCCGGGCGAGGACCCGTAGGCCTGCGGCCGACTAGGCGTACAAGCTGTCGATCTCGGCCGCGTACTTGTCGCGCACGACCTTGCGCTTGACCTTCATGGTCGGCGTCAGTTCGCCGCCTTCGATGCTCAATTCGCCGGGGAGCAGCACCCAGCGCTTGATGGTCTGCACCTGGGCCAGCTTGGCGTTGACGCCGTCGATCTGGCCTTGCAGGTGCGCGCGGAACTTGGCGCAAGTGCTGGCGGTCTGGGCGTCGGTGGCGGGGCTGCCGGCCACGATCGCCTCGGCGGCAACCCGCTCTGGGTCCAAGGTCAGCAGCGCCCCCAGGTACTTCTTGCCGTCGCCGACCACCACCGCCTGGCCAATGACCGGCACCGCCTTGAGCATGCCTTCGATGACCTGCGGTGCCACGTTCTCGCCGCCGGCGGTAATCAGCAGGTCCTTCTTGCGGTCGGTGATTTGCAGCAAGCCCTTGTCGTCGAACTCACCGACGTCGCCGGTGTGCAGCCAGCCATCGGCGTCGATGGCCTCCCGGGTGGCCTGTTCATTCTTGAAGTAGCCTTTACAGACGTTGCGGCCGCGCACCAGAATCTCGCCGTCCGGGGCAATGGTCACTTCGCAGCCGGGCATGGCAAAGCCCGCCTTGCCGGTGGCCCAGCGCTGCGCGTTGCTGATGGTCGCCGGACCCGTGCACTCGCTCATGCCGTACACTTCGTGCACCACCAGGCCCAGCGACAAGAAGAACTCCAATGTCGCGCGGCCAATCGGCGCCGCGCTGGTAATCTGCACCCGGCAACGGTCCAGACCGAGCGCCTGCCGCACCTTGGCGTAGACCAGCTTGTTGGCCACCCCATACTCCCAGCCCGGCTCCAGGCCGTGCTGCAGCGCCAGACCGCCGGTCAGCCCGACCCCGCGCGCCCACTTGGCAATCTTTTGTTTGAGCGGGCTGGAAGTCGCCCCGGCGGCCATCATTTTGGCTTGAATCTTCTCCCACACCCGCGGCACGCCCAAGAAATAATGCGGGCGCACTTCGCGCAGGTTGTCGCCGAGCTTGTCCAGGCTTTCCGCGAACCAGGTGCAGCCGCCCAAGAACATCGGGCCGTGCAGCGACACCACCTGCTCGGCGATGTGCGAGAGCGGCAGGTAGCTGATGCCCTGGTCGCCGACGCGAATGTCGACCGACGACAGCACTTGGCGCGCCGTCCAGGTCAGGTTGTCGTGGGTGATGAGCACGCCCTTGGGGTTGCCGGTGGTGCCGCTGGTGTAGATGAGCGTGCAGGCGTCGTCCGGCTTCTGCGCGGCGATGCGCGCGTCCAGTTCGGTCTCGGGCACTTTGTCGGCCAGCCGGCGCAGTTCGTCCCAGCTGTGCACCCGCGGGTCGGGGTCAGAACCGCGCATCAGCACGATATGCTGTAGTTTCGGCAGGTTTAGCCACTGGTCTTTGAACTTGACCAGCTGCTTACTGTCTTCGACCACCGCCACCCGGGCGTCGCAGTGATCGGTGATGTACTGGCACTGCTCTGCGCTGCTGGTGGTGTAGATGCCAGCCGGCACCGCGCCGCACAAGATGGCGCCGATGTCGGCCAGGAACCACTGCGGGCAGTTGCCGCCAATAATCGCAATGCCCTCAGCCGGCTGCACGCCCAGGCCGATGAGCGCGCGCGCCACCTGCCGCGCCCCTTCGCGGTACTCGCGCCAGGTCGTGACCTGCCAGAGGCCGTCGTTCTTGTGGCGCATGGCCGGTTGGTCGCCGTAGGCGCGAGCGGTGGTGTCGAGCACCTCTGACACGCGACTGCACTGGAGGGTAGCGGGCGAAACGGGCATGGGCGACTCCAAGGCTGAGGCTGCGCGTGTACCACGAATGGCCACTTGCGCGCAAAGACTGCAATTTGTGGGTAACTGGCTGCTACGGTCCGGCGAGGTTGCGCCAGGTCGCGCGGTAGCGCGGCTTGCCCTGGGTGTCGACCGGCCCTGCATCGGTGGCGACCGCGGCGTGCGGGTCGGCGTGCGACAACGCCGTGGTGTAGGCCTGTACGCCCATCACCGCGCCCTGGTCCACCGACGGCCACGCAGACTTGCCCGGGCCGAAACCGAGCGCGGTCCACGTTGCCGATACGGCCGGCCAGCCCGGATCCTCGGTGTGGCCAAACGCGTACCACTGGGCATGAGCGGTCTTGTGCGAGGCGCTCATCCACGGCGCCGCCTTGCCCGCCACGCCATCGGTGGGTCCGGCGAGCAGCACCACCCGGGCGACCGTCAGTTGCGTACCGACAAATGCCGCCTGGCCGGCGCCATCGCCGTGCCCGGCCACGATGACTTTGGGCCACACCGGCTTGCCATTGTCGCTGAACTGCCCCCAGCCCTGGCCAGACTTGCCGAGCGCCAGCGCGACCAGGCCGAGGCGGTTGGTCGCGCTGTCGGCGTAGGCAACCTTGATCGCATCGGTGCGGTCGCTGCCGTCGTGCAGCTCCCAGCGGGCGTTCTCAAAGCAGTTGGCCGGCTGACCCTCGCACACCTTCGCCAGCGGCTTGTCCAGGCCGAGCGGCAACGCCAAGGCATGGTGCCCCATCCGCGCCCATTCCCGCAGGATCTCGCGGTACTGGGCTGGCGCGACTCCGATCTCGGTCCACAGCACCAACAGCTTGCCGCTCCACGGGCCGTCCTTGCGGACTGCGGCTTGGATGGTTGCCGGAAGGCGGGTATTGGCGTCGGCCTGGGTCAGCGCGAGCGCCAGGTCGATCGGCTCATCGAGCGGCTTGCCGGCGCCGCGACCATCTTCGGGCTTGAGGTCCGCGTAGGGATCGCCCGCCGTCGCGGCTGCAGGCGTCGCAGGCGGAGTGGAACAGGCCACCGCGCACGCCATGGTTGCCAGGGCAAGAATCCGCATCATTGGTTGGCCTTGGCCCTTCGGTGGCGCGCGTACAGGCCCAGGACCCAGCGACCCGCGGGATGGGCGGAAAACTCGGACCGCAGCGCCATGAATTCGTCCGGCCAGCTGGGGCCATTGAGTCGCATGGGGTGCTCGGGCGGGTCGAGCAGCGGCGCCAGCAGCGCCGCAAAGGTCAGGTCGGCTGCGCCAAAGCGATCCCCGACCAGGTAGGGGCGGTCTCCAAGCGCTTCGACCACCCGCTCGCACAGCGCGCGCACCCGCAGCAGGCTGTCGGCGGCTTTGGCCGCGGTGATGTTCATGCCTCGGCGCATGACCGCGACCGCCAGCGGAAAGCCCGCCTTGAGCGCCGCCACCTCCCAGTCCGGCACCTTGCCGCGCAGCACCTCTGCCATGCTCGGGCCGACCGGAAAGGCGCGCTGATACGCCAGCCGGCGCACCTGTGGACCCAGGCGCTTGTCAAACTCGTCTTCCCAGTCGAGCACCTGCTTGCGTTGTGCGGGATCCTGCGGATAGAGCTTGCGATCGGCTGGCGCCAGGCTGTCCGCGTGCAGCAAGATGTCGGTCGAATCGCGCCACACGCGCTTGCCGTCTACCAACAGCGGCACCGTGCGCGCGCCGTGCGGCAGGGTGGCGCGGTAGTGCAGGATCATGGCGTGGCCCTGTTCGGTGTAGGGCACGCCGGCCCGGTCGAGCGCCCAGCGCGCTTTTTCGACGTAGTGGCTGATGGGGATGGTCACCAGATACATGGCCGGCAGGGTACGCGCAAGGCGGTTTGCGGGCAACCAAATGGCCTGGGTCTGCGCCCGCATTTGCTTTACACCCCACTGCCCGTTCGGTATTCTCGCGCGCGTTGCCCGGCCCGTGGCTGCTGAGTTGCGGCCCCAGGGTGCCGCGGCCGCGCCAACCTCACCGGGATCCGAACCATGAACGCCAAGACCTCGCTTGCCGCGGGCCACCGCGCACTTCTGGCGCTTTGCGCGCTCTGTAGCCTGTCCGCAGGCGCCGCCACTGCATCAGTGCCCACCTCCATCAGCCTGGAAGGCGTGCTGCTGTCGGCCGGTGGCGGCCCGGCCGCCGACGGCAACTACGGCGCGGCTTTCGCGTTGTACCCCCAGGCCACCGGCGGCACCGCTGTTTGGAGCGAGTCGGGGGCCCAGGTTGCGGTCAAGGGCGGCCAGTTCACCTATGCACTGGGCGGAAAAACGCCGATTGGCGCGGCCACGGTCGCCGGCGCCGCCGAACTGTGGCTCGGCGTGACTGTCGGCAGCGATCCGGAATTGCCGCGGGTCCAACTGCGGTCGGTCGCGTACGCGCTGAGCGCCGACACCGCCGGCAAGGCGCTGGCAGTCGAGTGTTCGGGTTGCATCAAGGCGGGCGCGCTCGACGCGGCGGTGCTGCAACCCTATGCCAAGGCGGCCGACCTCAGCGGCTATGCGAAGGCCGCCGACCTCGGCAATTACGCCAAGGCCACCGACCTCGCGGACTACGTCAAAGCGGCGTCTCTGGCCGCCGTCGCCGCCAGCGGCAACTATGCAGACCTCAAGAACAAGCCGAGCCTTGCCGACGTCGCCACCACCGGCAACTATGGCGACCTCAAGGGTTTGCCGGCGCTGGCGCAACTCGGCAAGGCCTGCGGCACGGGGTTGGTCGTCAAGGGCTTGAAAGCAGACGGCAGCCTGGATTGCGCAAGTCCATTTGACGCCATCGACGAGACGACGCTCAAGAAGTTGTCGTACGGCCTGCTTTCCAACCACTACACCGAGGTCGTGCCGAGTCTGGCCGTGTTCGACATCAAAGACAATGACCCCACCGGGTCCTCCAACGGGCTCATCCAAGTGCCCGATCTGGGCACCGCAATCGACCTGACCGTATCGGTCGACCTGACCAGCAAGGACGTCAGCGGCCTGATTCTCAAGCTCTACGACCCGCAGAACAACGAGTACATCTTGCAGAGCAAGTCGGGCAGCGGCACCGCGCTCAAGGCCACCTGGCCCAAGCCTGACAAGGTGGTGTCGGGCGACTTGACGAGCTGGATTGGCAAGAACCCCAAGGGCCAGTGGCAGTTGGCCGTCGCCGACACCAAAGCCAATGGCGTGCCCGTTGACGGTCAGGTCACCAAATGGTCCATCAACATCGGCGTATACAGCGACAAGAAGCTGGCGCTCGGCGGCAACCTGATCCTGAGCAACAACGACCAGGTGTGCAATGTGTGGCAAAAAGGCGCGATTCGCTGGAGCGACCCGCTGGCGGCTATCCAGGTCTGTGACGGCAAGGCGTGGTTCCCGCGCCTGATCGGCGACAGCGACAAGAACCCGGCGACCAGCTGCAAGCAAATCAAGGACTGGGCGCCGGGCGTCAAGTCGGGCGCCTACTGGCTCGACCCAGACGGCGTCGGCTCTGGCGTTGCGCCCTATCAGGCGTACTGCGATCAGGAGACCGGCGGCGGCGGGTGGACCCTGGTCGCCAAGGTCAAGGGCAACGACGCGACCATGAACAAGAACAACACCACCCAGTGGCGAAACAAGGTGCCGATCGGTGGCCAGGATTGTACCTCGGTCAAAGACGAGAACGCGCTGTGTCCGGCCTACGACAAGGTCGAATTCAGCGACGCCATGATCCGAAGCCTCGCCAAGCCTGCTCGCAACCTCGCTTGGGGGCACCGCGAGGTCTACAAAAGCGTGTGGGAGGTCATCAACGCGGGCAAGCGCATCTACACCCACAACCGCTTGTTCGGCGCGGTGTCGAACCTGGACTACAACGGCGATCCCTACTACCACCGCGATTGCGCCGGCAATGCCTATGGCTTCTTGACCGCCGACTGGGGCTACAACGTGTCAGGCGGCCTGCTGGGTCACGGCGGCCTGCCGCACGGCCACGCGGACGGCGTCGCCGGTGCGTCGCTTTTTGACCCGCAGCAATGGGGCAACGGCAAGAACTATGGCCCCAGCAGCTTTAGCACCCTGCATTGCATCACCGATTTCTCCATCGGCGGCGGCTACTATGATCTGAGCTCGGGCAAGAACGCGTATGCCATCAATTCGCACTGGTGGGGCGACGGCAACAACCAGAGCTACAGCTGGAATTCCCACGGCTTGTTCGTTCGCTAGCCCCGCATGACCGACGACTACTTCGCGCTGCCGCGCACCACCCGACCCGCAGACTGGTTCGGCCGCGTCCTGCCAGGCCTGCCGTTGCGGCTGCCGCCGTTGACGCTGAGCCACAGTGCGGTCTTTCACGTCACGGGAGCAGGTGGCGGCACCTGGTCGCACCAGCTGCAGGCCGGCCGCGTCGTCGTCACGCCGGGCGTGGTGGGGCCGGTCGCGACCCAGACCACCATGAGCGCTGCGCACTTTCGCGAATTGCTCTTTGGCGCGGTGCGCGAGCGCCACGTGCAGGTCTTGCGCAAGCTTGGGCTGCCAATTGCGATTCCCGACGCGTCTCGACTGCCGGTCGATCCTGCGCGCGTTGTGGCATTGGCCGCGTTGAAGGGCACCCTGGCCATCGATCTGCACGACCGCGAACTGGATGACACCTACCGGATCGCGATTACCTTTGGCGGCGGGCCGACCGCGCCCGACCGGCCGGACACCACCTTGGAAGTGGACCTGGACGACGCCGCGACGCTGGTCGCCGCGCGCACGCCGCCCTTCAAACTGCTGGCGTCCGGCAAGCTGCGCATCCGCGGCGATGCCGATTTGCCGATGCGGGCCCTTACCGCGGCCCTGGGACGTACCGCTTGACGCTGCTCCACCACGCCGACCCGACCGACGACGACGAAATTGTCCGCGAAATCCCCGAGGCGCAGCCGGGCGAAGACGACCACCAGTATGCGCCGCGGGTCGGCCAGGCCGCGGACCCCTATGCCGACGACCCCCAGGCGCGCGCGTTGGCGCTAGCGCCGCTTTTCGACTCGGACGAGGCGCGCACCCTGTGGACGGTGGGCGGCGACGGTGCGGCGCGCCTGGAGTTGCTGCTGGACCAGCCGGACCCGGCGGCGGTGGTGCAGGCTTTGCCGCCGCAAGATTTTGCCTGGCTGGTTCGCGACGTCGGCGAGAACGACGCCCCTGAGTTGCTAGCGCTTGCCAGCCCGCGCCAGTTGCAAGCGGTCGTCGACTTCTCGGCCTGGCGAGGCCCGGGCCTGCATGGCGATGCAGTGCTGACCTGGCTCGCCGTCGCGGAAGCGGCCGGCCTGGAAGTGGCCGAGCGGTTTGTGGTCGCGCAGGAAGATGGGGTGCTGTGCCTGGCGCTGCTCGAACACCTGCGCGCCATCCCGGACCACGCCGAAGTAGAGGCGGAATTGCCCGACGACGGCGAGGTCTTTCTGTCGCCAGACGGCGCGTTCCGGCTCATTGCCGATCCGGCCGACCCGCTGTTGCCCGCTGCGCGTCGGCTGGTGGACCTGCTGTTCGCACACGATCTGCTGCGCGCGCGTGCGGTGACCAAGGGGCTGTACTGGGAGCTGCCGGCGCAGTTGGCCGACGATGTCGAGCAGTCGTGGACTGCGCGCATGGAGGAGCTTGGCTTGCATTCGCCGGTCGAGGCGCGCGCAATCTACGCCTATCGCGATCCGCTGGCCTGGCAGCGCAGTTTGGAACGCAACGTGGCGGAAGGTGCCTTGCCACTGCCCGACACGGCGGCGCCGGCGGCAGCGGTGGGCCAGTTCGGTCTCGCGGTGGCTAGCGCGCGGCAACCGCCGCTGTTTGCCCAAGCCATGGCGCGCTTGACGGCCGCCGAGGCGGCGCGGGTGGCGACCGCCGCGCAAGTGCTGGCCTATCGGGCCCATGCCGCCAACGCCGCATCCATTGGTCACATTGAAGAGTTGCCGCGGTGGTCCCGCCATGCGCTGACCACCGTCGCGTTGGCGCTGCACCACGGCTGCGGCGGCGATGTCGGCGTGGCAGCGGACCTTTTGCGCGCCTGGCCGCTTGCGGACCTGTTCGCGGTCGGCCACAGCCTGGTCGTCATCCAGGTCCACCGGGCGCGGCGGCTGCGGACCGCTCTGGGCGGTGAGGCCGGCGTCGCGCTGCTGGCGGCCGACGACGCCACTTTTTTGCGCAACCTGCTGGGCCGCTTGCCGCTCGTCCAAGACGGGCCGACCTGGCGGCCGGTGGAAACGCCAGCAGACCTGGCCGCCCTTGCGCAGCGGCTGGCTGACCTGGAAGCCCTGCAGCAGATTCTGGCGCCGACTGGCGCCGGCTGGCGGCTCGACGCACTGCCAAAGGGCGCGAGTTTGCAGATGTTGCTTGCCACGGCGCTGGCCTGGCGGGCGCTGGGGCAGCCGCCTTCGCAGCAGCCGCTCGACGCCGCCGCCGTGCGCGCCCTGGTGGGTACCGCATTTGCCAGAGGCCGCTGGCGCGCGGATGTGCGGCTGGCGCTGGCGGCCGGGCCAGAGGCGCTACGGCCCGCGGTCACCGCTGCGCTCGACGCCCTCGAGGCCGAGCTGGGCAGCTTGGACGCCGCCGGGGCCATCGACTTGCGCTTCATTGGCGATGTGGTCTTGCTGGCGCGCTGAACTAGCCCGCGCCCGCACACCCAGGCCCAGCAAAAGGCCAACCAGCGGCCACACCACTACCGCCATCTGCGTGTAGCCCAAGAAGTAGTCCACCAGGCTGTGCACGCCCAGGCCGCTCAGCCCGGCCGCTAGCGCGATGGCCCTGCCACCTTGCGCCCAGCCGCGCCGCCACGCGTGCCTGCCGGTGCGCGCCAGGGTCCAAAGCAGCACGGCAAGCGCTGCCAGGCCGAGCATCCCCAAGTCCGCGGCCGTCTCGAGCACGATCGAGTGGGCGCGCGCGCGAAAGTCGTAGCCGCCGTTGGGTACGTATTCGCGGTGCACACTGTGGAAGCGGTCGCTACCCCAGCCAAGCCACGGTCGGCGCTCCCACAGCAGAATCGCCGCGCGCCAGTAGTGGCGACGCTCCAGGTCCAGCATGCGCGACACCCGCACGGCGTCCAGGCTCGCGGGCACCACCGGTGCCACGCTGCCCGGCTGCAGCGGCGCGCCCGGCTCGTAAACGCCACAGCCCACGAATGCCAGCGGGGCCCCAGCGCCGCTGATGCGCAGCACTTCGTCGCGCATGATGTCGACCACCAGCACGAACTCGCCCGGAGGCCCTGGCAGCGTCACCGGCAACTGCACCACCGCCTCCGCCCCGGGTGGCCGGTCGGGCAGTGGTGTCCATGTCCAGCCTTGGGCCGTCTTCTTGCCGCGCCAGTCGACCAGCACGTGAATGGCGGCGCCCTTGGCCTGGCGGTTCGACAATGCCCAGGCACCGCGGTTCTTGATGTGCAGCGGCACCTGAACGACATCGCCTGGATAGCCACTGCAACCCTTGACGAATCGGTACTGCGGCCGATACGACCGCTCGTCCAGGCCGATGCGCGCGCGCATGTCCGGGTTGGCGACGTAGGCCATTAGTACCAGTGCCCACCAGCCGATCGCCGCCCGTTTGGTCCAGCACGGGGCGTCCGGCAAGCGCGCCGACCATGCCAGAACGCCAGCGCCGACCAGCGCCGCCCCAAAGCCGGCGCGCGAGTAGGTCACGCTCAACAGCAGCGCACACAGGCCGGCGAGGCCGAACCAGGCCCACTTGCGCAGACCCGTCTGGCCGAGCGCAGTGACCAGCACGATCGGTGCCAGCAGCTCCAGAAACGCCGCGCACGTATTGGCGTGGTAGAACACCGTCGCCAGCCGCTGCTCGCCGAGCATCCAGGTCGGCTCGTCGCGAAATTGCAGAAGCACGGGTTCAAACGCGCGGCCAAACACCCGCTCGCAGACCCCCAGTGTGGCGATGACGCCAACCGCAGCCAACGCGCCCGACCACATCCGGCGCACAAATGGCGCGTCGGCGGCATGCAGCAGGACCAGGGCCGCAAGGCTCAGGTGACCGGCCACGCGCAACCCGGACTTGAGGGCCTCCGCGCGCGGCGGTTCGGCCCACAGCGCGCTCGCCAGGTGGACGCCGGCCCACAACCCCAGCGCCAGCAGCGGCCAGCGCAGCAGCGGCCAGGGCGCAATTTCAAGCGCCCGCCGTCGCAGACCCACCAGCAGGCTGGCTGTGCCCACCCCAGCTGCGACGGCGGCGATGAGCTCCGTGGTCGTCAGCCGCAGCGGTCCGACCGCCAGCCCGTCGCGCAGCTCAAGCGGGCCGAAGCACAGCAGCAGGGCAACCGCGAGTCCGAATGCGCGGCCGTCGAACGCACCGACTGCGATCACGCGGGCTCCGGCACCGGCCCCGCAGCGGTCGCCACCCGCTGGCCGAGTTCCTTGCGCACCAGCCGCACGCAGAACCACAGCAGCACGATCTCGGTCAGCGCGGTCGCCCATGCCGATCCGACCCCGCCCCACAGCGGGATGAACGCGAAATTGGCCGCCACGTTGACGGCGATCAGTGCGACCGCAAACGCCATCTGGGCGCGGACAAGGCCCATCGCGACCAGCATGTGCGTTTCCAAGTAGTTGATGAACGTCAGCACCACGCTTGGCGCCAGCGCCCGCAACACTGGCACCGCGCCCAAGAAAGCGTCGCCGTTCAGGATGCGGATGAGCAGTTCTGGTATGACCAGCAACACCAGCGCGCCACCCAACCCGGCCAGCAGCAGCACCTTGCGGGTGGCGGCGTGCAGCTTTGCAGCGCCGATCGGGTCGTCTTGCACCTTTTGCACCAGCGCCGGAAAGGTGGCGGCAAGCAGAATTGCCGGCACCACCGACAGGTTCTCCAGCACTTTGTAGGCGGCGTTGTACAACCCGACGTCGACATCGCCGCGCAGCATCCGCAACATCGGCACGTCAATCTTGAAATAGATGAGGCTCGCCACAATCGCCACGCCCAACGGCAGGACCTCGCGGGTGAAGCGCTGCAGCATCGGCCGCGACCAGCCCAGCTGCGGTGTCACCACCCGAAACAACAGCATGGTGGTGTACGCCAGCGCGACCAACGACGCCGCGAGCATGGCCGCCGCGATCAGCACCATGGTGTAGCCCTTGTCGTTGGCCACTTTGGGCATGGTCGGCAACACGGCCAGCGCGAGCGAAACGCACGCCAGCTGCGCGCCAGCGAACACCGCGCTTGAGCGCGCCTCCAAGCCAAGCTGCTGGATGCCGCGGAACACCTGCCACATCGCCTCGATGCTCGAAGCGGCCAGCCCCGACAGCCCGGCCAACGCAACCGTCCAGCCGAGCGCACCGGGGCGCGGGTGAAAGGTCGCGGTCTCCTTGAACTCCGGGTCGGCAAAGTGCCACCACGTCAGCCCCGCCACCACCAGCAGGTAGGCCAGCGCCAACGCCATCTTGATGGTGAACACATGGCCAATCAGCTTGGCCGGCGGCACTTCGTGGCGCGACACCTCGCGGGCCAGGAAAAGCCCCAGGCCCATGTCGGTCATCTGCACCCACAGCAACGCCAGCGCCACCGCGTAGGTGTACTGGCCGTACATCTTGACGCCGAGCGCGCGGCTGATCAGCGCGACCAGCAAAAAGCGCAGGCTCTTTTCGGCGGCAACGCCGAGGGTCTTCCAGCCGACGTTGCGGCGGATGCGCGCAGTCAGCGCCACCGGTCGGTTACTCGCCCGCGATGACGGCGGAAAACGTGCGAACCAGGATCTGCGCGTCCACCCACAGCGAGAAGTTGCGCACGTACCAGACGTCGTACACCGTGCGGTCGGCGATCGACACGTTGCCGCGCAGCCCATTGACCTGCGCCCAACCGGACAGGCCAGGCCGCACGGTGTGGCGCAAGTCGTAGTCCGGGTACTGCCTGCGAAAGCGGGCGACGAACACGGGCCGCTCTGGTCGCGGCCCGACCAGGCTCATCTCGCCTTTGAGCACGTTGAAAAGCTGCGGCAGCTCGTCCAGGCTGGTGCGGCGCAAAATGCCGCCGACCCGGGTCACCCGGCTGTCAAACGACCGCGCCCAGCGTGGCCCATCTTTTTCTGCATCCACCGTCATCGAACGGAACTTGAGGCACTCGAACGGCACCCCGTCTTTGCCTACCCGTGTCTGCCGGTACAGCGCCGGTCCCGGCGAGTCGAGCTTGACGGCGGCCGCGAGCGCCAACAGCGCGGGCGCGCCCACCCACAGGGCTGCGCCCGCCGCCGCGATGTCAAAAGCCCGCTTGATGGCCACGTGGCGCGGATCGTGGCGCAAGCGCTCGCCTGGCGGCTCGAAGACCGCCTCTTGCGTGTCTTCAGTTTGCGCGAACTGCTTGCTCGGTCCCGCCTTGTCGTGCACATCGGGCGGAAACGAGGGGTCGCACGCGCGCGCCGGCAGCTCTTCTGGGGTGACGGCCTGCGCCGCAAAGCCCGCGGACCGCGCGACCGCCGCAAAGGGCGCCGACGGGGTCGGGACAGAAAAAGGGGGCTGGTTGCTTCCGTCCATCACGCGCCGATCCTATGCCGCCCGCGCGACGGGCGCCAGTTTGGCCGCGCACGCATCGGCAATGGCAGTCGCCATGCGCTGCAAAAACACTGGCCGGTCAAAGCGCTGGGCATTGGCACGGCATAGGGCGGGGTCCAATCCGAGGGCGTCCAGCCGGTGCACGGCGTCGGCAATCGCCTGTGGCGACTCGCCGTCGAAGAAGACCCCGGTTTCATTGGCGACCACCGACTCCAACGCGCCGCCGCGCCCCAGGGCGACCACCGGGACGCCACACGCCTGCGCTTCGAGCGGAACGATGCCAAAGTCCTCCTCGCCCGGAAAAACCAGCAAGCGCGCACCTGCGTACCAGCGCGGCAGGTCGGCCTCGTCGGCGCGGCCGACAAACGTGACGTTGGCCGTGGCCATGGCGTGCAGGCGCGCGCGCTCGGGGCCATCGCCGACAATCACCAGCTTGCGGTCGGGCATGTGCGCGTAGGCGGCAACGGCCAGGTCCACGCGTTTGTACGGCACCAGGCCGCCGAGCACCAGATCGTACCCGCCGCCGCGCGCCGGCCGCTGCGTATCTGCGAACCGCGCACACTCGACTGGCGGTGGCACCACGGCGGCGTCGCGGCCATAGAACGCCTTGATCTTGGCGGCCGTGTTGTGGCTGTTGGCCACGAAGGCGTCGACGCGACCCACGGTCTGCTTGTCCCACGAACGCAACCAGCGTGCCGCCAGCGCGATGGCCGGCCTGGCTGCGCGAATCGCTGGCGACATCCCAGCCAGGTAGTCGTCCGTGCGATCCCAGGCATAGCGGACGGGTGTATGGCTATAGCAGACGTGGACAGCGCCGGGGGCCGCGATTGCGCCCTTGGCGACGCAGTGACTCGACGACACCACCAGTTCAAAGCCGCTCAATTCCAAGGCTTCGATGGCGGCGGGGTAGATGGGCAGCAGCCAGCGATGGCGGCGCCTGGCCCACGGCAAGCGATCTGCGAGCGAGGGTGCGTGCCGCATCGCCTCGATGCGCGGCGTGCCGATGCCCGGCTGGCGCACCAACGTATGCAACGTTGCATCGGGAAAGAGCTCGCACAGCGCGTCCAGCACGCGCTCGCCGCCGCGCAGCGTTACCAGCCAATCGTGGACCAGGGCAACGCGGCTTGGGGTCAGAGCGGACAATCCTGTGTGCGAAAATACTGGGTCAGCCAAAGGAAATCCTGTACGAACGGGCACACTCAGATCGCCACCGGGCCGTGCGACCGCGCCGAAACGCCGATCAGAACACCGCCGGCCCGTTGCCGGACTTCTTGTCGTCTTTCTTTTCTGGTTTCTTGTCGACGATTGGCGGATCGGCCGGCCGCGTCTTGTCTTGCTTGGGCTTGCCCTTGCCGGTCTTGGTCGGCGCCAGCGGTTCGACCTCGGCCGGTTCCGGCGCGACCTCAGGCGGCACGTCGACTTCAACTTCCGGTTCGACCTGCACATCGGGCGCGGGCGGCGCCACGTCGGGGGCGACAACCACATCCGGTTCGACCGTTTTGGCGACTTCGGCCTTTGGCGGTTCGACCGGAGCAGGTGGCGGATCGCCCTTGCCCAACAGCACCCATGCCAGCCCGCCGCCCAACACCACGATGGCACCCGCGGCGACCGCCAGCAGCGCGCCACCCTTCTTGGGCGGAGCTTCCGCCTGGGATTTGGCTTGCGGGCCCTTGATGTCGAAGTCGGTGATGCCCGGGCCACCTGCGATCGCGGCGTTGGGTTGGCGAACCCCACCGGCCGCAGCACCCCCTGTTCTGGCCGCGGTCACGGGGGCTGAACCACCGCCCCCGGCCAAAAGCTCTTGGAGCATCGCCGCATCGGTGACGTTGAGCGCCATGGTCGCGCGATCGTCCTCGCGGTTGGCGACGCGCATCGCATTGGCAAATGCGGCCGCTGTCGGGTGGCGGTCGCCCGGCCGCTTCTTGAGCGCCCGCTGGATCTCGACCTCCAGCGCGGGTGGCAACTCGCAGTCGCGCCGCACCATGCGCAGCGGCGGCGCAGCCGCAGTGGCATGGCGCTTGGCTTGCTCCGCGGGCGTTCCGGTAAAGGGGGTACGGCCGGCAATCGCTTCAAACAGGATGCAGCCCAGGGCGTAGACCTCGGCGCTGGGCGTCGTGGTCGCTTCGGGCAGTTTCTTGTCGAGCTCCGGCGCGCGGTACGGCGCCAATTGCGCCAAATCGGTCACGGCTTCCGGTGGCGCAATTTTGGGCTTGCCGGTCGCATCTTTGCTGTCGAACCGCACATGCCATGGCGTCAGTGCACCATGGGTCGCGGTGCGCTGCATGGCTACCGTCTCCGCGACCAGGCCAATGCGGGCCAGCGCTGCTTCCAGCGACAACGGGCCCTTTTTCAGCAGGTCGTGCAGCGTTGAACCGTAGCCGGTGTCAGCCGCGGGCGCTGGCGCAGCGGCAGCCGCCACAGAAGCCGCCATCGGCGCGGTACTGCCTGTTCGCGGGCCAATTGAGGCTCCCGGCGCAGACACGGCCGCAGGCGGCGGCGCTGCGATTGCGGGGGCACTGGCATCGCTTTGGGCTGCCAGAGCAGTGTGCAGCGCATCGCCCGCCATGTGCATGGTCGGCCGGTGGTGGTTCTGGCCAGCCGGAGCGCCGCTTTCGGCGACCGACTGGGCGGCGCCCACCATCACCGACGGCGGCGGCCGCCGGCCCGCGCGGCCGGGTGGGGGCGGAGCGGGCACGCCAGACGGCGGCGCAGCGAGCAGGGTCGCGCCGTCGAGCGGACAAAACTCCAGCTCGTCGGGCTGGCTTTCCTGGCATTTGGGGCAGAATTTGGCCACTGCTGCTGTCGCCCAAAGGGTAGCCGCGGCCGAAGCGGGTTCTGGCCGTCAACGCCTCAGTATCGCCGCAATTCGCTGCCGCTTCAACCGATCGGCGGGATTGCGTTGACGCGCAAGGGTGATCCGACGGTTTACGGACTGAACAAGCCCGCGGCGGTCCACCTTGGCATGGTGCAATGGTTTGAATTGATCCGCAAAATCGATCGCTTGCCACCGAAGAAGCGCGGCGAAGGTCGCGTCGCTTCTCCCCGGGCCGCGCGTCGCGCGTTCGCTCAGAAGCTTGGATTGGGCGACGTCGACCGTTCGCCGCTTGCCGGCGCCGGACGAGTGGTCGGCCGGGCCGCTGGCGTCGGTCGCGCGGGCGGCTTGCCGTCGTCGGGCAATGGCACGCACTTGCCGACCACAAAGTAGGCCGAGTCGTTGGACAGGTTTTCGCAGGTCCACTCTTTGATCTTGGCAAACTCTGCCACGCCATCGTCACGCAGCTTGCGCGACTCGCCGTCCAGTTTGCTGTCCAGACCTGGAATGCGTCCGCGCTCGGCCACCACGTAGAAGGTCTTGCCCTTGTTGATTTCCTGCAGGTACGGCCCCAACTGGGTCGCTTTGTTGAGCGGCCGAATCTCGTTGTTGCTGTAGTAGGTCTCGCCGCGCCAGGTGATGAGCCACGACACGATGTCTTCTTTGCACACGCGCTTGGGCTTGGCGTCAAAGAAATCGGCCACCGCATTGAGGCCCGCGCGGCGCAACAGCGGGTGGTAGGCTTCGTGCACCAGCGGCGGATTCGGGTGGATGTGGCCGTCTTCGTAGTCCTT
>CAXRHS010000845.1:0-3886 GCA_964230235.1 Myxococcota bacterium | reverse complement strand
ATGGTCGGCCGGGTGACCACTGCCGCTGGGGCCAACGGCGCCCGTGGCGACCGCATCCACGGGCGCAAACGACGGCGTCGAGACCGGCTTGGGCTGCGACGGCGCCTTGATCGCGCTCGCCAACCCGGGGATGGCGGAAAGTGCGCTCTGCTTGACCGG
The DNA here is from genome assembly GCA_964230235.1 of Myxococcota bacterium. Classification (GTDB taxonomy): domain Bacteria; phylum Myxococcota_A; class UBA9042; order UBA9042; family UBA9042; genus SXRM01. The sequence continues at coordinate 3,727 of CAXRHS010000845.1, read as the reverse complement.
CGGCGCGGCGCTCTTGCCCAGGCTTAGGTCGGGCTTGAACGCGTCCGACGACATGGCGTGCTGCAGGCCGTCGAGCGGGCCGGTCATGCGGTCGAGGAAGTCCTGCGGCGACTCGCCGCCGGCCAGGTCCATCAGTTCCGCCGGCAGGTCGAGCGGTTCGACTTGCGGCAGGTCGCTGGCGAGCGGATCGAGGCTGGGCGCGACCGGCGGAATCGTCGTCGGCGGGATTCCGCGGTTGCCGGCAGGGTCCGCGTCGCCTTGTCGACTGTGAAACTCGGTCGGCCCGTCGACCTCAGGTGGTGGCATGTGCTGCGTCGCGCGCATGGACGGCGTTTCGGGTTCAGCTTGACCGACCACGCCGCCATCGGTGTCCGGCACATCTGGCATATCCGGCACATCGGGCGCACCGACCGCGCCGACATCGGACAGGTCAGTGAAGTTCATCACAAAGTCGCCCAGGTACACCTTGTCTTCCGGACCCACTTCGACGGCCGTCGCAATGCGGTGGCCATTGACGTAGGTGCCGTTGGTGCTGCCCAGGTCTTCGACGATGAAGCGCTTGACGTGTGATTTCACAAGCGTATGGCGCTTGCTGATGTTCTGCTTGGGCAAGATCACGTCGTTGCCCTTGACGCGGCCGATCAGGACCTCGGGCTTGTCGAAGTGGAAGGTATACACCTGCCCGCTTCGTTCCCGGATGGTGATGGCGAACATGCAAGCTCCACACGGCGCAGCCGACCCGACCCCAAAAGGGGGTTTCGCGCCGCGCGTATCGTCTATGCGGGCCGCAATTTCGTCAATACTTGGCCCCAAAAGGCGTTTTCTGCTGATATCGCGCGGTATTTGCGCGGTGAGGGTTTCAAGCGCCTGCGGCGCTTTTGTCGGCAGCGCCAGCCCGTGGCACAATCGGCCCCGCCGCGTTCCCCGCGCAATCCTGGAAACGTACATGAAAACAACGTATTGTCGAGCTGCGCGCCGCAAAACCATGCTGCCCTGCCTTTTGCTGGCCTGGACTGCGCTCGCCTGCGGTGGCGCGCCGGTGCAGACCACGCCGACGCCGCCCGCAGCGGCCGTCGATTTGCCGACGCCCGCCACCGCAGCAGCCAAGGCGGTCGAGCCGCCGATGGATCCGCTGACGAAACGGTGTGCAGACCGCCTCGAAATCGCGCGCAGCCAGCGCACTGCCCTGGCCTCCTTTGCCACCGACAGCCCGCGTGCGGCTCCGGTGACGGCAGGGGCTGTCGTCAACGCGCTCAACGAGATGACCATCGCCATTGATCTGGCTTCGGCCGAGTCGAGCCTGATGTTCGCCGTCAACCCTGACAAAGCAGTGCGCGACGCTGCCGGCAAGTGCGAGCAGCAGACCGAAGCGCTCAAGACCGAGATCGCCTTGGATCGCGCCATCTACGACGCCATCGCCCGGGTCGACGTCGCGGGCGAGTCGCCAGACGTCAAGCGGCTGGTGGCGCTGACGCTGCACGACTTCAAGCTGTCTGGCGTCGACAAAGACGAGGCCACCCGCGCCCGCATCAAGCTTTTGCAAGACGAACTGGTGCAAGTCGGACAGGCTTTTGAGAAGGCCATCGCCAGCGATGTGCGCAGGGTCGCCTTGCTGCCGGCGCAGCTCAAGGGCCTGCCGCAAGATTGGATCGATGCACACAAGCCCAATGCCGACGGCAAGATCGAGATCACCACCGACTACCCGGATTACATTCCGTTCATGCAATACGCCGACGACGATGCGGCGCGCAAAGCCCTGTACATCGCCTATCGCCAGCGCGGCTGGCCTGCCAATCAGGTCAACCTGCAGAAAATGCTCGAGATTCGCTTTGAGTTGGCCACGCTGACCGGCTTTGCCAACTGGGCCGAGCGCGTGACAGCCGACAAGATGATCAAGAATGCCAAGGCGGTCGAGGACTTTGTGGCCAAGGTCGCCAAGGCCGCCGAACCGCGCATGAAAGCCGAGTACCAGGTGCTGCTTGGCGAGCTCAAGGGCTTGGACAAGGCCGCGAGCGAGGTCAACGACTGGCAGCAGGCCTACCTGCAAGGCCGCGTCAAGAAAGCCAAGTTTGCGTTCGACGCCCAGGCGATGCGGCCGTACCTGCACTACGACAAGGTCAAGGCGGGTCTGCTAGAACTGACCAGCCGTCTTTTCGGCATCACCTACAAGCCCAAGAAAGACGCCACTGTGTGGCACCCGTCGGTCGAGGTCTACGACGTGTTCGAGGGCGACAAGCACTACGGCACCATCTACCTCGACATGCACCCGCGCGAGGGCAAGTACAAGCATGCCGCGCAGTTCACCCTGGTCAACGGCGTGTCGGGTCGGCAACTGCCGGCGGGCGTGCTGGTGTGCAATTTCCCAGACCCCAAAGCTGGCAATGGCCTGATGGAGCACAAAGAGGTCGAAACGTTCTTTCACGAATTCGGCCACCTGATCCACCACACCTTTGGTGGGCACCAGGCGATGCCGCGCTTTGCCGGCGTGGCCACCGAATGGGATTTCGTCGAGGCGCCGAGCCAGATTTTCGAGGAATGGGCCAAGGACTACGCGACGCTCAAAGCCTTTGCCACCAACGACAAGGGCGAAGCGCTGCCCGAAGAACTGGTCAAGAAGCTGGTGGCCGCTGACGAATTCGGCAAGGGCCTGTGGGTGCGCCACCAGATGTTCTACGCCGGACTGAGCCTGGGCATGCACAACCGCAACCCCAAGGGGCTGGACCAGGACGCGCTGGTCGCCGAAATCCAGGGCAAGTACAGCGCCTACAAAGCCGTGCCCGACACCCACATGCAGGCCAGTTTCGGGCACCTCAACGGCTATTCCGCCATCTATTACACCTACATGTGGTCGATGGTCATCGCCAAAGACATGTTCTCGCGCTTCCTTAAGGAGGGCATCAGCAACCCGGCGGTGGCCATGCGCTACCGCAAGATGGTGCTGGAGCCGGGCGGTAGCAAAGATGCCGCGGACCTGGTCGCCGATTTCTTGGGTCGGCCCTACGACTTCAAGAGCTACGAAGCGTGGCTGAACAAGAAGAAGACGCCGTGATCACGGGGTCCAGTTCAGGGCCGCTACCGCGTCGAGATCAAAGCCACCGGTGATGCCCAGGTACTCGTTGGTGCCGACATCGGTCAGCCGGACGTAGCGGGCCGTCTTCAGGCCGATGTCGGCCAGGTCGAACACGTCGCCACCCCAGGCAGACGAGGCTGCGTTGCCAGCCGTCGGTTCCCCTGCCAGCAGCACCGGGCGTAGGCCGGCACACGTCGCGGTGACACCGGTTGCCGGTTCACACGGCCACGCCTTCCACACCGCGCCATCGGCGCTCGCTTCGACGCGCGCAGTCTCGGTAAAGCCGACAAAGGCGTTTTCGAACACCGCCAGATCCGGGCCGGGTCCGTCCACCGCGGGCCCATCGTCCAGCGCCACCGTGATCGCGCCGCCCTTGCCGAGCGACACCACGTGCAGGCTGCCCGCCTTGTCGCCCGCGCCCTGCGGCGGACCCAGCACCACGCCGGGCAGTTTGTCCTGACCAAAGCCCGCATTTGGACCGGGCGCAAAGGCCACCACCCGGTCGGCCCAGCGGTCGACTGGCTTGGCCGGCTCGGTCGAAGCACAACCGGCGACGGCCAATGCGAAAACGCCTGCTGTTTTCACTTTTTCTTGGTCAGCTTGGTCCAGCCGAACCCGCCGCAGCCGCTCTTTTAGGGTTCCTTGTCATCGGCCGTC
>CAXRHS010000844.1:0-3802 GCA_964230235.1 Myxococcota bacterium | reverse complement strand
AGTTGGCCCCCATGTCGGCGCTCGCTTGCAGCCACCGGCGGATTTGCTGCCGGCTCGCCTCGAATTCGCCGGGCGATCGGCCCGGCAGCGCCAGCCCAAAATTGACACCAATCGGCCAGAACTTTTGCCACGGTTCGGCGTCGCGCTTGACCATGAAGCCTTGTGCGGTCGTGCGGTACTGATAGGTGTGCTTTTGTGGGACTGGCGTGAGCAGGTAGCCGTCCGCGTCGCGGCGCGGAGCGACCACCGGCGCATCATCCTGGCACCCAAGCAGCGCAAACCCGCAAAGGTGGGCCAGCAGCAGCGTCGCGCCGACTGATCTGGCCCAACGCCGCACAAGGGTTCTGTGGCGCAGGTCAAAGCAACTCGTTGCTTGTGCGGCACTGCGCCGCATCGGCAGCGCGGCGGCCGCGATGCCCGCAGTGTAGACAGCCGAGCCTGCAGTGCAGATCCGGCCAGCGCCACGACCGGCAGAACGGAGGTGCGCACAACCATGTCTGTTTTCAACACTTGGCGTCATTGTCTGTGGCGACCTTGGGGCAGTACTCGCGGGGCGCGCCGGACGGCATCGCGAACGCTGCGTGCGAGCATCGTTGGCAGTTCAGCTTGGGCACCCGGACCTCGAAGTGCCGCGATCCGTGCAGTTGCAAGGCGCGTGCCAGCTAGACCGACCGGTTCGGATGCCATGGAATTGCCTGATATCGAAAGACAATTTCCGGCCAGATGGCCTCGCCTGACCGCGCGCCACGACCGGCGTAGCCAGCGAGGCTGCGACAACCGTGAGACAGCCAGCCGGGGATTCAGTTTCGTTGCCAGCTGGTTACTGCGTGACGGGCTGTCCGATTGTTGTCTCAGCGGTTGCCGTTCGACCATTTCCAGCGGCACTGCCACAATGCCGCAGTGCGCTCCAAGCTGCACCTTGGCGCCGCGAGGCGAGCACGGGCGCGCGCGTCGGCCCGGACGAAGCGATACCTTTCAAGGATTTCAAGGTTCCGCCTGGCGCCCCCCCGGGCAAAGGCGAGCGCAACGACCCTCCGACGGTGGCAGTCAAGCGCGAGGCATGGGGATGCGAGTCGACGTAAGGACCGGTGCAAAAACAAGTCGATCGACATACGCGCGGAGCGGAGCGGCGAGTCGACTTGCAAAGTCGCGAGCTTGTGACCCACTGAGCAAGCAATGGGCCCACGTAGAAAATCGAGTAGATTTTCTACAGGCCCTAAATCACGCTGCTGGCCCGGTCGCGCCACGGGTTGCCACCTTGCGGCAAGGTCATTGCGCAATCCTTGCAGCAGGTTTCGTCTTGGGATGCGCCGACACCGGGCCGGCCCCGCCTGCACCTGCTGCGGACGCCATGGCTGTACTGCCGCAATCGCAGCCGCCAGCGTGGACTCAACTCGGCACGGTGGTGTGGTCAGCCAATGGCGCAAGCGAGGGCGCCCAGTTGCCAGCGGGCTGGCAGCGCGGCCAGTTGCGCGCGGTCGATGCCTCGCCGCAACCCGCGTGCGTGGATGTCAATGAGTTGCGCGATGGCCAACAGACGCTGCTGGCCGCCGCAGGATGCAAGAACTGCGCCTGGCGCGTGCTGGATCAGGTGGCGCCGGCGTGGTTCAACCTGCCACCAGCCGCTGGTACGTTGTCGGTGCGGATGGTGCGCCGCGACTGCACGACGCTGAGGCCACTGCAGCCCAAAACGGATACCAAGGTCACGCTGTGGGCTCGCGACGCGCAACCGCTGGCGGGCACGCGGACTTTGCGGCTGCACCTGCGCTGGAGCAAGCATACGTGGCTGGACACCGCGCCCGCCGATAGCCGCAAGGCTGCGTTGGCCGATGCGGCCCTGCCTTGGGCTGCCGCCGACATCGCGGTCGAGCCGGCGTCTGCGCAAGCGGCGGAACTGCCGCCGGTTCTCGAAGTGGGGCCTGCGCAGCGTCAGGCGGTGACGCAGCTGGGCGACGCCATCGCGAGCGGCCCGGCCCAACACGATGCCTGGCTGCTCGCCGTGCCGTGCATCCGCCACCGCGACCTGTCTGGCAACCAGACCGAGCTATTCGGCTACGTGGAGCGCCGCCCCGGCCTGGTTGGGTGGGTGGCGGCCGGCGCTTGCCCGAACGGGGGGCTGGACGTCAGTCACCGCGTGCCGGCCGCGCGCGCCCGCACCTGGGCGCACGAACTGGGTCACCTGCTGGGCCTGGAGCACAGCGACGGTGCAGGTGCACACACCGGCGACGGGCAGCCAGACCTGATGACGGCGGCGCAGGCCGCGGGCGACGAGAGCGCCACCCGACTGACGCCGGCCCAAATCGGCGTGGCGCGGGGACATCCGGCGGTGCGGTAGGGGCTGGAACAAGCCCCGGCACGACACCGTGCAGGTATCCGCTGCCTGGCCACCGGGCTGGACGCGCGCGCCGCGGCACTTCGAAGTGGCGGCCGCTCACTCAACCGCGAGCGCGACCTTGCCGAAGTGCTCGCCGGCCTGCAACGACCGCAGCGCCAACCCCGCATCCGTCCAGGGCACAACGCGGTCGAGCACCGGCTCCAATCGACTTGCAGCAATCGCCCGCAGCATGCGCGCCATGCTTGCGTGAGAACCCACGAACACGCCCTGAATGCGCACCGCGTTCATCAGCGCCGGCATCAGGTTCAGCTCGGCCTTGCCGCCGGCCAGGACACCGATGAGCGCGATGTGGCCGCCCGGCTTGACCGCGCGCAGGCTTTGCGTCAGCGTGCCGGCACCGCCCACTTCGACAATGTGGTCAGCGCCGCCCCACTCGGCCACCACCTTGCCCCATTCGGGAGTCGCCCGGTAGTTCAACGTCTGGGTCGCCCCCAACGCGCGCATGCGGTCGAGCTTGGCGTCGCTGCTCGAGGTCGCCAGCACCGTCGCGCCGGCCATCCGCGCAAACTGCGCCGCAAACACGGATACGCCACCAGTGCCCTGCACCAGCACCGTCTGACCCGGCTGCAGGTTGCCGTGCTCGAAAAGCGCTGTCCATGCCGTCAACGCGGCGCACGGCAGCGTGGCGGCTTGCGCGAAGGTCAGGGAGTCGGGAAAACGCGCGACGCCCGCGGCATCCAGGCACCACAGCTGCTGCAGAGCGCCGTCGAGGGGCCCGCCGAGCGTGTAGCGGGCAGCGTCGGCAGGCTGCACACCGTCGCGCCAGGCCTGACAGAAGTGCGCCAACACCCGATCGCCCACGGCAAGCCCGCGGACCGCGCTGCCGACCGCCACCACTTCGCCGGCGCCGTCGGACAGGGGCACCAACGGCAATGGCTGCCGGGGGTTGTAGGCACCGGTGACCATCAACAGGTCGCGGTAGTTCAGGCTCGCGGCGCGCACGCGCACGACGACCTGATGGGCCAGCGGCTCGGGGTCGGCGCGCTCGAGCAGCCGCAAATTGTCGAGACCAAACGCATCACACAGGGCAAGGGCTTTCATGGCAAGGTCGAGCGGCGCCGGCCGCGTTGCGGCAGTGTGCCACAGCTTGCTGGCGTGCAGGTGGGTGCCGTGTGGGCCGGGCTTGGTAGGCCGGCCTCCACCTGCGCCGGTCTAAGATCTTGCCTTTGATTGCTTAGGGCCCGTAAAAAATCTACTCGATTTTCTACGTTGGCCCACTGCTTGCTTGGTGGGTCGCAAGCTCGCGACTTTGCAAGTCGACTCGCCGCTCCGCTCCGCGCACGTGTCGATTGACTTGTTCCTTTACAGGCCCTTAGCCTTGCGTCGGAATGGCCCGGCACGCCGGGGCTGCAGCTTTGGCTGCCGACCGCAGTTGTGAGGACCGCGCATGTTCCATGCTGCGGGCCG
>CAXRHS010000843.1:0-7259 GCA_964230235.1 Myxococcota bacterium | reverse complement strand
TGTCGCTGACTTCAAACAGGTTGAACAGGATATCGCGCAGGTTGGACTTGTAATGCAGGGCGTTGCTCATGGCGACAGCGGGCCGACCCGGGCGGGCAGGCAGGGCAGTAGGGGCGACGGGCCGCGCGCGGCGAGGTCGTCGGCGTCACCGCTTGCGATCGGGTGACGCGGCGCGTCATGGTAGTGGCGGACGGAGTTGGCGGCAAGTGCGGCGCGCGCAGGGCCAGGCTGGCGACAACCTTTTCGCCGGAAAGGCGCCTCGGTCAACTGCCGTGTCCAGGTTCGCTGCGACCGACAGGACACCGGCGATCGGCTGCGGTGGTCATCCCGCTAGCCGGCGCCGCGCCGGTGCAATGATCTCGTCGATGGCGTGGCGACGCAGCTTGCGCAGCGGTTCGCCCGCCAGCACCCCGTGACCCGCGGCGATGTCGGCCCCGGTGTCGCCGGCGCGCAGATCGCCGATGGCGCGGTCAAAGGACACCTGCACCGCGGCGCGCACCGCTTCGTCGCCCTGAGCCAGCGCCCAGCGCACGATATCCCACGACAACTCGGCATGGCGCGCCTCGTCGTCGGCAATCGCTTCGAGCGCCTGCCGCACCGCCGGGTCGATCGCCTGAACGGCGGCCACGCGCGCCTCCAAGGCCGCAGCCGTCTCGAATACGCAGCCCTCGACGACGGCGGCGGCTGCGATTTCGGCCAGCGACACGTTCAGCAGCGCACCGCCCACGTGCAGCGGACCCGGGCCGCGCACCTGCCCATCGCAGCGCTGGGCCAGCGCAAAGCAGGCCTGCGCGTGGCGCACCTCGTCGATACCCGCCTGTTGCGCGCGCGCCAGCAGATCGGGCGGCGCACCGGCGGCGAGCAACTCCAGGGTCAGCCGCGCAAATGCGGCGACTGAGGCGTGCTCCATCTGTGCAGCCGCTTGCCAGTGGTCGGCGAGGCGCTGGCGCAGGTGCGGGTCGAGGTCGGCGAGCCGCTGCGGCGCAGCCCAATCCGCGCGCTGGACCACTTGAGCGGTCTGCCACTGGCCATCGACCGCGAACGGCCGGCCAATCGCACACAAGGGCGGCGAGCAGTACTTGCCTTTGGGCGGCGACCACGTGCACTCCTCGCCCGGCTTGCAGTCGCTGTTGGCGCCGCAGCTGTCGCTGGCGCTTTCGCACACCAGCGCGATCGCCCCGCAACCTGGGTTGTTGATGTACGACACGCAGTCGCCGACCGTGCAGTCCGCGCCAGTGTTGCACTTGGCGGCCACGCAGGTGCCGAACTTGGGTCCACACAGGCAAACGGAGCCCGTGCCGCAGTCCGCGTCGGTCTCGCACGACGACGCGCAATAGCACCAGTCGCCCGGGCCCAGCGATTTTTCGCAGTGGCCGCCTTTGACCTTGTTGGTGCAGTCGGCGTCGGTGGTGCACTCGCCGGCAGGGCCGCCGCCACCGCCGGCCGCACAGGTCTTGCCGACCTCGGGCAACACCGACGGGCATTGCACGACCTTGCGGCGGCGCAGCATGCCGTTCTTGCACACGTCGACTCCGGTATCGATGCCTTTGCTGACGATCGGTTGGGGATCCACGCACGCAAACGGACCGGCTGGCTTGCCGGTGTCGGCAGCGATATCCGCGGCGACGTCGGGGGCGACGTCTTGCGCAACCTCTGGTCCGCTGTCTTTTGCGATGTCCTTGGCCGCGTCGGGCGGCAGGTCGGGCACCACATCGCCTGCGACGTCTGGCGGCGCGTCGGCGCCGAGGTCGACCGCAGCGTCGGCACCCACATCTGCGGTGGTCTCGGCCGCGGTCTCTGCGCTGGCGTCGGCGACCCCGTCTGGCGCAGCGCCGTCAACAGCGGCGTCGCTGGCCGGCGCATCTGGGCCGCTGCCAACATCGGCGGTCGTGCCGGCACCAGCAGGCGTCGCCGCATTGCCGCAGGCGTTGGCAGCCAGAAAGGTCGCGGCCGCGGCGCGCAGCAAATCATGCAGCTTATAGCGTTTCATCCTGCCCCTCACGGTGGCGCGCGCGGGTGTGCGCTGCGTTGCCCCAGAGCTGCGCAATAGCGCAAGCGGCGGAAGGTTTTCAAGTCCGATGGGCGGACCCGCGTGCGGTGCCGCAGTTGCACCCCCCGGCCCGCCTCGGCCACAATCGCCGGGTCTTGTCCCCGAGGTTGCCCATGACCGGCCGCGAAACGCCACGCTACTTCAAGCCGGATCACATTTCGGCGTTCCGGATCCTGGCGGCCATCACCTGGGATGCGCCGACCGATCCGACGATCTACGGCATGACCGACATCGACGTGAGCGCTCTTGGTCCGTGGCTGGAGCGCAAGCGCGCGGAAACCGGCCAGAAACTGACCTACACCCACGCGGTGGCGCGAGCGATGGCGATGGTGCTGCGCAGCTATCCTGGCCTGAACTGCATGATCCGGCGCGGCGCGATCTGGCAGCGGCGCGACGTCGATGTGTTCCTGCAAGTGGCGGTGCCGAGCGAAAAGGCCGGTCAGGTCCAGGGCGCGGACCTTTCCGGGGCGATCATCCGCAAAGCAGACACCAAGAAGATCGAGGACATCGGTCGCGAATTAGCGGACAAGGCAGCCAAAATCCGCGCCCGTCAGGACCCCGAACTGGCGCAGATCAAGTCGACCATCGCCCGCATCCCGCCGTTCGTCGCCAAACAGGTGATGCGCCTGTTGGCGTGGCTCAACCTCGACTGGGGCATCGACCTGCGCTGGACCGGCATGCCCGACGACCCGTTCGGGTCCCTGATGGTGACCTCGCTCGGCATGCACGGCATTCGCTACGCGTATGCCCCGCTTTTCACCAATGCGCGCAGCCTCGGCGTGGTGCTGGTCGGCGGGGTCTACGACGCGGCGGTGGTGCGCGACGGCCAGATCGTGATTCGGCCGCTGCTGCCGCTTTCGCTGGCCGCCGATCACCGGGTCATCGACGGTTTCCAGGCGTCGATTCTGGCCCGCGAGTGCATCAAGCTGTTAGAGAATCCGGAGTTGCTCGACGAGGAGCCGGCGCCGGCAATCTAGACGCCTACGGCCGCTCATGCCAGCCGGCGTAATCCGGGTGCGGGGCGATGCCGGCCGAGTTGGCGCGCCGCACCAGCCCGTTCAGCGTCTTGCTAGGCCAACTCTTCTGGATGAGGTTGACCAGCCAGTTGGGGAGCATGCCCTTGGGGTCGGTCGAGACCTCGACCACCAGCCGGGTCTTCTCGGCACCTTTTTGGGCCTCAAAGCGGTAATAGGTGCCCTTGGCCTCGGCACGCACGCAGCAGTCATTGACCGGCGCCTTGGGGTGTTCGACGCTTTTGATCTTGGCCAGGAAAAGGCCATTGGCGGCGTCGGCCGTGCCATCGGCCTTGAGCACGTAGTCGCGGTTGCTGATGCCAATCGGCAGCTTGAACTTGATCCAGTAGGTCTCGGACAGCGGGTTCGGCTTCTCCAGTTCCTTGGTGTCGTCAAACCGATCGACCCAGTGCTTGCGCTGGTTGCGGTCCAAAAAGACCGCGAGGATCTTGCCGATGTGCACATCGGCCGTGATTTCGCCCTTGAACGAAAAGAGCGGCGAGTCTGGCGATTCGCGCCGCCACACCTTGACGCCGTCGATGACGCCGACGAATTCCCAGTTGGCTTCGGCGGCCGCCGGGGCAGGGGTGGCGAACTGAACGGCGGTCGCAACCGCGCACAGCGTCAGCAGGCGCAAGGTTTGGGCGACGAGGGGGCGGAAACGGGTCAAGCGGCGCATGGTGGGCTCCCAGAAAGGTGCGGCAGTATCGGTCAAATCGGACCCGCCGACAATAGGCCGGGCGATTGCGCTGTCAACGGGCGCGGTTGTGCGGCGATTCAGTTTGGCGTCAATGCGGCCCCTGCACCTGGCGCGCCCATAGCAGGTCCAGCGCCCGTCCAAACGCCGCGCCCACGGTCGCCGCCGTCCACGCCTGTAGCCGCGCGCCCAGGGCCGGCCGCCCACGCCAGCGCAGTTGAACGACGTCATGGTCGGCCGCCGCCTGCACAAGCAGTTCGTCACTGGTGCCGATGTCGTCCACCAACCCTAGTTCTTTGGCCTGGCTGCCATACCACACCCGCCCGTCGGCCACCTCGTCGAGTGCGACGTCAGGGCGGTGCCGCGCGATAACCGCCTGAAACAGCTGGTGCGTTTGATCGAGGTCGCGCTGAAACTGCGCCCGCCCCTCGTCGGTGTTCTCGCCAAAAACCGTGAGCGTGCGCTTGAACTTGCCCGCCGTCAGCAGCTCGACGTCGACGTCGTGCTTCTTGAGCAGTTTGTGCAGGTTGGGCAGCTGGGCGACCACGCCGATCGACCCGACCAACGCAAACGGCGCCGCCACGATGCGGTTGGCCACCGCCGCCATCAGGTACCCGCCCGACGCCGCGATCTTGTCGACCGCCACCACCAACTCAATGCCAGCGTCGCGCAGCCGCTGCAGTTGAGACGCCGCAAGTCCGTAGCCGTGGACGACCCCGCCTGGGCTCTCCAGCCGCAGCAACACCCGGTCGCCGAGCCGGTGTGCGCCGAGGATGGCGGTGACTTCCTGGCGCAGGTCATCCACCTGGCTTGCCCGAATATCTCCCATGAAATCAAGGACGTAAAGCCGTTTGCGCTCGCCTGAGTCGCGCAACTTATCGGCGGCCGCCTCGGTTGCCGCGTCCGCCTTGGCGAGCGCCTTCCAGGCTTTCTTGCCCAGCAACCGCGCGTCGATGGCGCGCGCCAAATGGCGCAGCCGACGATCCAGTCGCCGGACGTGCAGGCGCGCTGAAGTCTCGCGGGCCCCGCGCACCAGCGAGCCGAGCCGACCGAGCACAACCATGACGGCGAACAACACGGTGATGGTCTTGGCAAAAAACAGGCCATAGTCGCGTGCGAAGGCGAAAAGTGCATCCCACATGGTCGGGTCCGGGCGGCGCTTGGTGGCCGGCAGGCAGGCAAGGTAGGCGGCGATGGGCGGGTGCGCAAACCGATGGCTCGCAGGCACGGCAGTTGCCTGGCGGGCGGCGTCGGCCAGCCGACACAACGGTCAACGCTCGCAGCACCGCAGTCCCGAGGCCGACAGGCAGGTGGGGCGATTGCGTCCTTTGGCGCAGCGCAAGCGAACTTGCCGGATTCGCGGTCAGGGCAGCTTGAGCAGATCCTGACGAATCACGCCGTCGGTCGGTCCCGGCCAGGTCCAGCCGAAGGCGCGGCCCAGCGTAGGTGCCACGTCGATGGCGCGCATGTCTTTGATCTGAAGCCGCTGCGCTCCAGGGCCGGCGAGGATGAAGGCACCGAGCAGCGGGGCATGGGTCGGCAAGTAGCCGTGTCCGCCGACCAGAATCTTGCCGCGCGGCGCCGCACGGTTGCCTTGCACGGACTGCACGTCGGGGCGCAGCATCGCGATGAACTCGGGCAGATTGGGGTCGTCGGCCAGCGAGCCCAAGCCCAAATCCGCGTACTGATCCTGCTCGACGATGCCCTCGACTTGCGGCAGGCTGCGCAGGTAGGCCTTGAGCTTAAGCAACGCCGATTCCGCGGGCGAAAGCTTGGGCGGCCTGGCCTTCTTGCTCTTGGGCGGCGGGGGCGCTGGCGCCGCTTGCAGAATCGGTGCGCCGCGGGTCGAGACAAACACCGCTTGTCCGTTGATCGCAAAGCGGATAAGGGACTTCTCGGCTGGCTTGAGCGGCGAGGCCTGTAGCGCCTCCCAAGGCGAAAAAGCTTCGGTCAACTCCAAAAACCCGTGGTCGCTGACCACGCAAATCAGCAACTTGTCGCGCAAGCCAGCGCGCTGGTAGGCGTTGATGACATCGCCGAGGTAGCGATCGACCAACTCCAAGCCCCAGCGCGGTTCGACCGCGGCCGGCCCCCACGCGTGCGAAAACGTGTCAACGGACAGAAAATGGACCAACGCAAGGCGCGGCTTCTTGGTCTCGATCAGCCACACGGCCGCGTCGCGCACCCACGAATCGAGCAGAAACGCCTCGTCGCTGCCCAACTTGCCGATGTGGCCCACCGGCAGACCCGCTTGCGCCTGCAACTGGCCCAGCAAACCAGGTGTGCTGCCCGACTCGAAATTGCGTTGGCCGTATACCTCGGGCACCTGCCAGTCCAGACCCTGGGCGCGGCTGGTTTGCGGCCACAACAGCGCGGCGGTGGTCCAGCCTGCGGCCTTGGCCACCTGCCACAGCGCCGGAGCGCGCAGGATCGCCGCGTCGCGCTGCCAGGTCTCGACCAGATCGTCGCTGTTGCGGTCGTAGTAGCGGTTGCCCAGCACCCCGTGCCCTCCGGGATTGCGGCCGGTGGCGATGGAGGCATGGGCGGCCCAGGTCATCGACGGAAACACGGTCTGCAGCGGACCGCTCGCACCCGCTTCGACCAGGCTGCGCAACACCCCAAGGCGCGGCAACGCCGGCTGCAGCCGCTGCCAAGCGAGGCCATCGATGCTGACCACCAGCAAGTGGGTCGGCCGTGCCGGTTCAGCAGCAGCGCCCGCCCGTACCGCGCCGATTGTTGCCACAAGCGCACAGATCGCGGGCAAAACGAGGCGTCGATCGCCGCGGATGCGGACCAGGCGCGCGACGTCGCAGTCCAAGGCGCGAGCTTGCAGCGCGCCAGGCAATCCGTCGATGGCCGCAAGAAACCGAACCGATTTCGCCACGAACCAAGCCGCGGCGCAGGAGTTCGGCTTCATGGTTGAGTGCCCCCCAAGCGGCCGAGCACGCTTTGAACGGCCTGCGCCAGTTCGCGGGGGTTGAAAGGCTTGCTGATGCTCAGATTTGGTAAACCTTTCAAGAATTCCGCGGCTTTTGGGGTGAAGGCGCCGCCGGTCAAGAACACGAACCGTTCGGCCTGTGCAGGGGCGCGCTCCGCGACTTTTGCGTACAACTCGGCACCGGACATATCGGGCATCAGCCAGTCGCACAAGATGAGATCGAACGCGTCGTCGCCACCCAACAAGTCGAGCGCCGTTTTCGCGTCGGCGGCAAGGGTCAATTGGTGACTGCCGGCCAGCGACAGCTTGATGGTGCGCAAGACCGCCGGTTCGTCAACGATGACCAGAATCCGCCCGCGCAACGGCTGTGCCAGCACTGCCACCATACCCTGCGGTGTAGGCGCGGCGCGCATGGCGTACGATGGCAGCGTGACCCGAAACACGCTGCCACTGCCGGGCGTGCTGTCGACCGCGATGGTGCCGCCGACCGACTGCACGATGCCGTTGGCGATGGCCAGACCGAGACCGGTCCCCGCACCCGATGGCCGGGTGGTAAAGAAT
>CAXRHS010000842.1:0-2060 GCA_964230235.1 Myxococcota bacterium | reverse complement strand
ACGCCGCCTTGCCCTCAAACACGACCGCCCACTGCACCACGCTGCCCGCGCCACGCTCGCGCAGCGCTGCCGCGTAGTCCTTGACCCGCAACTGCGCCTCGGCCGACGCCAGCGCCTGCTCAGCGGTCTCGCCTTTCCTGGCCCGCGGCACCTTGAGCTCCAGCACCGCCCCCGGCTGCCCCGCTTGCCGCGGGCAAATCAGCACGTCGTAGCGGCCGTGGCCGGCCTCGCGGTTGCTGGTCACCTCGTGGGTGCGCTCGAGCGTCGCCAGCAGCCCCAGGATGAAGGCCTGGTACACGGCCTCCGCTGGCTTGTGCGCCACGTCGTGGTACGACAGCATCGCCACCGCGAGCTCGTCGAGCAACTCTTCAGCGACATCGGCGTCGCCGGTCAGCAGCGCCTTGCACAGCAGCGGCACCCGGTCGCCGTGGCCAAAGTTGCGCGCCAGCTGGTCGGCGAACATGCCGCGCAAGGCCGAGCGCACCTCCAGGTTGGGCACGCACAGCGACGCGGCGGTGCCATCCTGGTCGACCTGGACATCGATGGCCTTGAGGTACCCGGTGAACAGCAGCAGCGACCACACGGCGCTGGGGTTGCTTTCGATGCCGCGCAGCACCAGGTTCTCGTCGATACTGCGGCGCACCGTGCCACCAGCAAACAGCGTGTGCCAGTCTTGCAGGTCGATGGCGTCGCGCCGAATCAGCAGGTCGCGCAGCAGGTCGTCGCTCGAGGTGTTGACCCAGTAGGGCTTGCAGACCTCGCCGTCGTCGCGCAAGTAGTTGAGCACCGACCACGGGTTGTAGATGGTCTGGCCGCCGAACGAGTAGCCGTTGTACCACGACTCGACAGCGGGCATGTGGTCGGCAAGGCCGCAGGCGTCGGCCAATGCGGCGACCTCGTCTGGCGTGAACCCAAAGCGGTCGGCGCAGCGCTTGGCGAGAATCGTGAACACCGCCAGGTTGTTGAGGCCGGAGAACAGCGACTCTTTCGCAATGCGCAAGATGCCGGTCAGCACGCCGCGGTACAGGTGGGGGTTGTCTTTGAGGCCGGAGCCGAAAAACGCGCGAAAGAAGCCGATGACCTCGTCGTCGTAGCCGTGGGTCCAACCGGCGATGATGGGCGTGTCGTACTCGTCGATGAGCACGACGACTTGCTGGCCATGCGTGCGGTGCAGCCACGACGCCAGGTCGAGCAAGCAATCTTGCAGGCCCTCGCTATCCGCCGTCGCCGAGCGCAAGGCGTCAAGGCGCACCAGTTCGCCCGGGCTCAGCGTGCTGACATCGATCGCCTGCGCCGGGTCGTCGGCGACGCGCGCGACTACCCGCGCAATCTTGGCCAGACAAGCCCGCCAGGTGGATTCCTTGAGGTCCTTGAAGCTCAGCAGAATGACCGGATGCCGGCCAAAGCGCTCGCGCACGTCATCGCCGGCCTGCCAAACGGCCAGGTCGCCGAACAGCGCGGTGTTGTCACGGCCAGGCGCGAACCACGCTTGCAGCATGGTCATCGCCAGGGTCTTGCCGAAACGCCGGGGCCGCGGCAACAACAGCACCTGATCGTGATTGCGGACGACATCGGCGATGAGCATGGACTTGTCGACGAACTGGCTGCCCTGCTCGCGCAGGCTGCTAAAGGTCGAGTTGCCAATGGCGAAGCGGGGCTTCATGGCGGCGATTGTACGCGCGGCCGACCATGGACGGCAATGCGAAGCGGACGCCAGCCCGCCAATGACACCCCAATGACACCACTACCCCCAGCGGCACGCGGTTTCGAGGACTTACGGCCGGCTTTCGCGTTGCTGCGCCTCCTGGCCCTGCTTACCCTGCACGTGGTTCCGCATCGCCGGACCAGGTCGCCCCATGCCCGTGCCCACCCAAGCCTGGTTTCTCGAAAACGGCGGCCAACCCTTGCGGTTTCGCGACCTGACCCTGCCCGACCCCGCACCGCATCAGGCCGTGGTGCGGGTGGTGGCGTGCGGTCTGTGCCACACCGACCTGGGTTACGCCGACGGCTCAGTGCCGACCAAGCACGCGCTGCCGCTGGTGCTCGGCCATGAAGTCGTG
>CAXRHS010000841.1:0-2474 GCA_964230235.1 Myxococcota bacterium | reverse complement strand
ACCTGCTGCTGCCGTCGGCCGAGCGCGCCACCAGCGTGCTGGAGATCTTCTTGTACGGCGGCATCAGCCAGTACGAGTCGTTCTATTGCGTACCCGAACACGGCAAAGAGAAAGGCACGCACTGGCACCTGTACCTCAAGTCGGGCGACGTTCTCAAAGCAGTCGATGCGTGCGCCCTGCAGGGTTTGGAACTGTTGGACCGCTTTGGACACGACGCCCTGGGCCAGGATGTCTACCTGGGCCCGTATGTCGCGCCGCTGCGTGCGCGCCCCGACCTGGTCGAGCGGATGCGCATCGCCATTACCGCACACGATCTGGAGCCGCATGAGGCGGCCATTCCGCAGATGCTTGGGGGTCGCGGCCTTGGCAACCCGGCGTTGGCGGGGCTTGGTGCCCACGTGCAGCGCTACTACGGCGAACTGGCGGCCGGGCCGTCGCTCGGCCCCAAGTCGTGGGTGCTGTTGCACCAGAGCCTGAACGCCTTTCCGACCGACAACCTGCGCACCGCCAGCGCCATCGGCCTGCACCCGGGCTCGGCGCGCCCGCTGCCTATCAAGGTGGACGGCGCTGGCGAACTGACCAACCTGCTGGCTCGCGGCACAGTCGGCGAACGACGCAATGCGCACGACGCCCTGGTCGCCGACGCCATCTCGCGCTATCGGGCGCGCCTGACCCGGCCGGGCGATTCCGCGCCGCTGCGCGCTCCGCGGCTGGTTGACTTGTCGGATGCGGCAGAGGCCGTCCGCCACGCCGACCAGGTCGGGGCGATCCTCAAGCCCAAGCTGTTCGAAAAGCTGGGGGCGCTGCGCTGTGGCCACAACGTCGGCATCGACGCGATTACCATGAACTTGCGGCTGGCCGCGCACCTGCTGACCCACCCGACGGCGCCTGCGCGCTACATTTGCATGATTGACGGCGGGTTGATTCCGGCCGACGGCGGCGGCGGCTACGATACCCACGAAGAGAATCCGCATACCCAAGCGCGCAACCTGTCGCACACGCTGGCGGGCCTGGCCAGAATCATCAATGCGCCAGGCGAGGCCGACCCGGGCAAGCTGGATCTCGACAAGACACTGGTCGTACTGACCAGCGAGTTCGGGCGCACGCCCTACCAACAGGGCAAGAAGGGCCGCAACCACTGGCCCTACGGTTTTCCGGTCGTGTTCCTGGGCGGTCCGGTGCGCAGTCAGCACCAGGGTGTGTTTGGCGCGTGCGGTCCGGATGCGCGGGCGGTGGTGGCCTCGACCCCGCAGGAGAACCGCATTGCCGCTTTGCTCGCGCTTGGCATCTGGCCGTTTGCCAACGAGAGCTTCAATGTCGCGGACGTGCCTGGGGCCACCAGCGAGGCGCATGCCGTGCAGTTGGTGATGCAGCGTCAGTTGGGGAGGGCTGCGTGACGCGCACGCGCCAGCATGCTGCGCGGCCGGCAGCCGTTGCCGCGCTGTGTCGCTGCGGAAGCCTTGGGATGGCAGCGATCGCGGTCGCCTTGGTCGCGTGCGACACGAGCGAGCCGCCGGACATCACGAAACAAGCGACGTTTCCGCAGGTCCCAGCCGTTCAGCCCAGCTCGACTTCGCCCGCCGCGCCGCCGCAGGTGCAGCGCTGGCAGGATTGCCAGGGTAGCGACCAGGCGTGGGTGCGGCGCGCCATCCTCGCCATTGCCGGCCGCAGACCGTGGGGCCAAGGCGAGGTGCTGGCCTGGACCGACACCGTCGCTGCTGTTCGGCGCGCGCAAGGGTACCTGTTCAACGATGGCGCGTTCACGGGCACCCAGGTGCCTTGGACGCCGGCCGTGTGGCAGGCCCGCCGGGCTGTCGCTTTGGCGATGACCGAGCTGCCGAGCTACCGCCTGCGCTGGACGGATTTCGTGCTGGACGCGCTGCGGGTCAACCGCATCGAGACCAAAGGGCAGCTCAAGTGCTACACCCAGCCGGGCGATGACTATTACGACCAGGGCGAGTTGGCGACGTTCGTTCGCGAACATACCCCGACAACGGGCGACGCGGCGCCAGCGCCATTTACGCTGGGTCACCTGGTCAGTTCGGCGCTGCGCAAGGATGACCTCAGCGTGGTGTGGCGCGCCAACTTGTTTGCGATGGTCGCCAAACCGTTTGAGGCCGCCAATGTCGGCGCAAAGGAACTGGAGCGCTCGCGCCGCCAGGACTTCGGCCGCGTGTTCAATGCCGCGTACCTGCACCGCGACTTCGTGTGCATGGGCTGCCACAACAGCCAGTTTTCGACCACCTGGCATCCCGATCCGCACCACAGCCGGGCCTGGCCGGTGTTTGGCCACTTTGAACAGGCGCTTTTCGGGTCGCCAACCGGCAAGCATCCGGCGGAGGAAGAAGCGAGCAAAGGGCCCAGCGACCTGCGCGCCCATGCGGTGCTGCGGTACGGTGGGGTCGTCGACGCCAAGAACGGCGCATCGCCGTGGGGGTGGCACAAGGACTGCGGGCGCTTCAAGGTGCCCAAGG
>CAXRHS010000840.1:0-6596 GCA_964230235.1 Myxococcota bacterium | reverse complement strand
GGGCCAAAGACGACGCCAAGCAGGTCGGCGATCAGGCGCAGTTACAGCTCAAGTTCGCCGACGTCGTGCGCCTGGGCGTGCAGTACAAGCCGACCTCCCATTGGGATGTCGAACTGGATTGTGTCTACGAGCGCTGGAGCGTGCTCAAAGAGGTCCGCGTCCACACCAAGAATGTCACCGTGGTGCCGTCGTACGCGCCCGACAAGCCGATCAAGGTCGAAGACATCGTGTTTCCCCACGACTATCAGGATACTCTGAGCCTGCGCTTGGGTGGCGACTATCAGTGGCTGCCCGATCGGCTCACCGTGCGCGGCGGCTACCTGTACGAGTCCAACGCGGCACCCAGCAAGTACGTGAGCATCGACTTTGCCAACTGGTCGCGCCATCTGGCCAGCATCGGCGCTTCGGTGCGGGTGTTCGGCGCGTGGCTGGACCTGGCCTACGCCCACCACTTCGTGGACACCCAGGTCGTGACCGATAGCGGCGTCGTTCAGCAGACTACGCCACAGATCCTGCCCGGTTTGCCGCCGGTCAAGGGCGAAGTCGTCGGCAATGGCACCTACGAAGCGAGCATGGACATCCTTTCGCTGAGCCTGCGGGTGCCGTTTGGCGACCTGTCGGCCGGCCTGTAGGCCCCGCCGAGCGCTTCGCTTTTCTTCGCACGGACGCTACACGGGCCGGCACAATTGCCGCTTACTGTTGCGCAGAGCCCTGTCGGCCAGGTGTGTACCATGCAACTGCTGCTCATCGACGACGACGTTCGCCTCTATGACCTGCTGCGCGCGTTTTTCGCCGGGCACGGGGTGACGCTGTTGCACGCGCCAGATGGCCCGCGCGGCATCGCGGCCGCCACCTCGCGCACTTTTGACGCCGTGCTGCTCGACGTGATGATGCCGCACATGGATGGCCTGGAAGTGTGCCGGCGCCTGCGCGCCCACAGTTCGGTGCCGATCGTGATGCTGACCGCGCGTGGCGACGAGTCGGACCGCGTGGTGGGTCTGGAACTGGGCGCCGACGACTATGTGCCCAAGCCGTTCAGCGCCCGCGAACTGTTGGCGCGCATTCGCGCGGTTTTGCGGCGGTCGCGGCCCGACATCCAGGCCGAGACGCTGCAAGTGGGCGATCTGCAAATCGACGTCAGCGGCCGGCAGGCGACCCTGGGCGCGCAGGTTCTCGATTTGACCGGACTTGAATTCGACCTGCTGGCCGCGCTCGTCCGCCGCGCCGGCCGAGTGGTGCCGCGCGAAGCCATGCTCGGCGAGGCGGGCCGCGCCGACGTCAAGGTCAGCGAGCGCACGGTCGACGTGCACGTGTCGCACCTGCGCGCCAAGCTCGGCGACGACAGCAAGAACCCGCGCATCATCAAGACCGTGCGCGGCGTGGGCTACGTGCTCGCCAAGAACCTCGGCCGCTCGTGATCGGTCGCGCGACCGTGCCGAGCCGCACCGCGCAGACCCTGCCCGCCGCCGAGCGGCTGCGTGCCTACGCCGGTTCGGGACTGCAGCGCCGCATCTTTGTGTGGTTTGGGCTGACAGTGCTGCTCACCGCCCCGATTGCCGTCGCCGCCACCTGGGTGACCCTGCGGTTGCGGCACCCTGACCGGGCGCGCGGCCCGGAACGCCAGCGGCAGGTCGTCGTCCAGCGGTTGGTCCATGCCTGGCCCGATCCCGAGCAGCGGCTGGCGGTCGTCCGCGACTTGCAAGAGCAGTTTGGCGACGGCGTGCACCTGCGCGACCCTTGGGGCCGCGATCTGGTCCGCATCGGTGGGCCGTGCGACTACGGTCCACCGACGCTGGCCATCTTGGCCGGCGACCGCGTGCTCG
Organism: Myxococcota bacterium; assembly: GCA_964230235.1. Lineage (GTDB taxonomy): Bacteria > Myxococcota_A > UBA9042 > UBA9042 > UBA9042 > SXRM01. Next base: position 4,773 of record CAXRHS010000840.1, on the reverse strand, counting down.
GCCACTTGGAGGTGTGCGGCCCGCGCTTTCCGCCGCGGCCGCGGCTGTGGATTGGCCTGATCGCCGGCGTCACGGCGCTGTGGATTGCCTGCGGCTTTATCGCCCGGCGGGCGGCGCGGCCGTTGGTCGAGGTGGCGCGGGTGGCCGAGCAGATCAGCCGCGGCCAGTTCGACGTCAAGATCGAGCGCGCGCTGGGCCACCGCTACCACCGGGACGAAGTCGCCGTCGTTGGCGAAGTGCTGCAAGACATGGCCCACCGCATCGACCGCCAACTGCGCGAACAGCGCGAATTGCTGGCCGCCGTGTCGCACGAACTGCGCACGCCGCTGGCCCACCTGCGGTTGCTAGGCGACACCTACCGGGACCGAGCTGACCTGGGGCCCGCCGGGGTGCAGCTCATCGAACAGGCCGAGCGCGAAGTCGCCGACCTGGACGATCTGGTGGGCCAGTTGCTCGCCAACGCGCGCCTGGAGTTTCGCGAGATCGCCCGCCAGCCCATCTCCATCGTCGAATTGTGCGTGCAGCTGCTGGAGCGCAAAGGCCTGGATCCGACGTTGCTCGATGTCGAGGGCGCCGACCTGAACGTGATCGGTGATCCGACGCTGTTGCAGCGCGCACTGGCCAACATCGTGGACAACGCCAGACGCCACGGCGGCGGTGCGGTGGCGCTGCGGGTGCGCCGCGCCGGCGATCGGGTTCGGGTCGAGGTGCAGGACCAGGGGCCGGGGTTTGCGCCCGGTCAGACCGAACAAGCCTTCAAGCCGTTCTACGCCGCCGGCCACAAAGCCGAGTCGCTGGGGCTGGGGCTGCATCTGGTCGAGCGCATCGTGGCCGCGCACGACGGGCAGGTGTTCGCTCGCAATGTCGGCACCGCGGGGCCGCGCGGCGCGGTGGTGGGTTTCGAACTGGGCGTGGCGCAGACGAGCCAGGCGTAGCTTGTCGCCCTGTGGCCCTGGTCGCTTGCGGTCATCGCAAGGTCGCTGGACTGGCCCGGCAGTTGCGCGCGCCAGCGCTGGCCGCTTGCCGATTGCCACACCCGACCTGCCTGGACTACCCTTGGGCGGGATCCCGCTGCCGCCGCGCGCCACCAGATGCGCACCGAGCACGCAGCCGGGCCGCCGGAGGAACGCGTGTCCCGCAGCGTGCGCATCAACGTGCTGGGCGTCGACTTGCGGTTGCAGACCGACGACAGCGACGCCTTCGTGCAGCGGGTGGCCGAGGCGGTCAACCAGCGCGGCGCGGCCCTGCGCCAGCGCGGCGTGCCGGCCCAGCAAGCTGCCGTCTATGCCGCGTTGCAGTTGGCTGAAGAGCTAGAGCGGCTGCGCGACGCCCACCGCGCGCTGCACCACCAGGCCGCCGACCAGTTGGAGGCCTTTGCCGAAGAACTGGTTGGCCACGCACACGCGCTGCAAGCGCGCGAGGATGCCGCATGACCGCGACCCTTCCGCGACTGGTCGCCGCGCCGCTGCCGGCCCAGGTGCCCGCCGACAAGCCCGGTTGGCGTGCCGCCGCCGATGGCGCGCTGCGCAGCCGCACACCGCAGCAGCGCAAGGCACACGCCGCGGCCCTGGCGCGCCACGTCGTGGCGTTGGCCCAAACGAGCGGCTGCCGCCTGGTCGCCGTGTACGCCCCGATCGGCGCCGAACCCGATACCCGCGATCTGGCCAACGCGCTGCTGGTGGCCGGCATCGCGCTGGCCTACCCACGGCTTGTGCCCGACGGATCGGCGCTGCAACTGGTGCCTTGTGCGGGGCCAAGCGCGTTGCAGCCGCGGCCGCGATCGCGGTTGCTTGAGCCGGGCGGGCCTGCTTGCGATCCGGCCGAGGTCGATCTGGTGGTGGTGCCGACGGTTGCGCTCACGGCAGACGGCGTTCGCCTCGGCCGCGGCGGCGGGCACTACGACCGCTACTTGCCGCAACTGCGCGCCGACGCCGTGCGGGTGGCCGCCGTGGCTGCGGCTTGCGTGTGGCCGTGGTCGCCCCAACAAGATCATGACGCGCGCCTGGGCCTTGCGTGCACCGAAAACGGTCTATTTTCCTGCGGATGACTCGGGCCATGCGCGCGCTTTTGCTGGCAGCCCTGGTGGCTTGCGGGTGCGCCGAGCCGGCCGCCACCACCAATCCCTCCATCGGCACCGGCGCATCGGGCTCCGGCACCAGCGCAGACGTCACCGCCGATGGCGTTGGCGGGTCCTCCGTCGATTCCGTTTCCGCCACTGACGGCACGGCCGCCAAGGTCGACGCTGCCGACAGCAAAAGCGACGCCAAGACCGATACCAAGGCCGACACCAAGGCCGACACGACATCATCGCCAACCGATGCCAGCGAGATCATTGCGCCCAAGGTCATCTGCGGCGACTCGTTCTGCGCAGAAGGGCAAGAAGACTGCGAGTCGTGCGAATACGACTGCGGCGCCTGCAAGACCGTGTGCGGCGACGGCAAATGCGCGACCGGCGAGTCGTGCAGCACCTGCGCCAAAGACTGCGGCGGCTGCGCGGGCGAGTGCGGCAACGGCTATTGCGACCCGACCGAGAACTGCGCAACCTGCGCCAAAGACTGCGGGTCGTGCGCGCCCGGCTGCGGCAACGGCGCCTGCGACAAAGCCACCGAAACCTGCGACGACTGCCCGATGGACTGCGGCAAGTGCAGCAACGAGCCCTGCGACCCCTACACGTCCAAGGGCTGCAAGGATTTCGAGCAGTGTTTTCCGTATAGCGGCGGCGATCTGGTGTGCATTGGTGCGGGCAAGCTTGCCAAGGGCCAAAAGTGCTGGCCGCTGGTCGACTGCCAAAAAGGCCTGGTGTGCATCAACTCGATCTGCGCGCAGATTTGCGACGCCACCGGCAAGCAGGCGCAATACGGTTGCCCGGCTGGCAAGCAGTGCGTCGAGATTGGCCAGCCCGGCAAGCTGAGCGCCGGGGTGGGCGCCTGCCTGTGACGACGCTATCGATCCAGCGCCTGCAGCTGGGGCCGATGGCCAACTTCGTGTACCTGGTGGTGCCGCCCACCGGCGACCGCCTGGCGGTGGTCGATCCGGCCTGGGATGCCGACGCCATCACCGCGGCGGCCGCAGCGCTGGGTCGGTCGGTCACCGATCTGGTGCTGACCCACCACCATGGCGACCACCGCAACGCCGTAGAGGCCATGCTGGAGCGCGGCGCGCAGCGGGTGTGGGCGCAGCGCGCCGAGGCGCCGTGGCTACAGCAGACCGGCTGGGCCGACCACTGCCAGTGGCTCGACAGCGGCGACCGCATTGAACTGGGTCCCGGCGCAAGCCTGACTTGCATCGCCACGGCCGGTCATACCCCGGGGTCGCAATGCCTGCTGTGCGACAGTGACCGCGGGCCGGCGATCCTGACCGGCGACACCCTTTTTATCGACGGCTGCGGGCGCTGCGACCTGCCCGGCGGCGACCCGGCGGCGATGTACCACACCCTTTACGGCATCTTGGGCGCCATTGACGGCGCGACGCGGGTGTTGCCGGGCCACGACTACGCGCCGTTGGCCGAGGCTGCGTTGCAAGACCAGCGCAAGACCAATCCGTACTTGGGGTTCCGATCCGTGCAGGAATTCGTCGGCTATCGGATGCGACCGCGGCGCTGACCGACTACAAGCCCAGGATCTCCTTGACGCAGATGCCTGCCTCGCACACCGGCAGGCAGTAGGTCGGCGGCAGCTTGCTGCACAAGTACTTGACGCCGCAAGCGGTGCCGTCCGCAACCGGCGTGTAGACGCAACCGACTTTGGCCGAACAGGTATCCGTGGTGCACTTGTTGTTGTCGTTGCACACCAGCGCAGTTCCTGTGCACTTGCCCGCGCTGCAGGTGTCACCGGTCGTGCATACGGTGCCGTCGCTGCAGGCCAGGGTGTTGTTGGTGTAGACGCACGCGCCAGTCAGTTTGTCGCAGGCATCGTTGGTGCAGGCGTTGTTGTCATTGCAAACCACCGCCGTGCCGCCGTAGCACGCGCTCGACTTGCACAGGTCTCCGGTCGTGCACGGGTTGCCATCGCTGCAGGGGGCCAGATTGGCCAGGTAGCTGCACAGGCCTGTCTTGACCGAGCAGCTGTCGTCGGTGCACAGGTTGCCGTCGTTGCACACCACCGCCTTGCCCGACTGGCACACGCCATTGACGCAGGTGTCGGACAGCGTGCAGGCGTTGCCGTCGCTGCACCCAAGGGTGTGCACCGCGTTGGTGCACTTGCCCGTGACGGTGTCGCAGCTGTCGTTGGTGCACTGGTTGTTGTCGTTGCAGGTGTTGAGCGCCCCGGCCGTGCAGGTGCCGGTCGCGCTGCAGACGTCGCTGGTGGTGCAGGCGTTGCCGTCGCTGCACGCCCCGGTTGCCGGGACGGACGCGCACTTGCCGGTGGTGGCGTCGCAGGTGTCGGTGGTGCACTGGTTGGCGTCGTCGCACGAGATCGACTTGCCCAGGCACTTGCCGGCGCTGTCGCAGGCGTCGCCGGTGGTGCACAGGCTGTTGTCGCTGCAGGTGGCGCCGGTGTTGGGGCTGTTGACGCACTTGCCGGTCACGGTGTCGCACTTGTCCAGGGTGCACGCGTTGCTGTCGTCGCACACCACGGCCTTGCCGCTGCACACGCCGGTCGAACTGCAGATGTCGCCGGTGGTGCACAGGTTGGCGTCGTCGCAGGTCTTGCCGGCGACCGGGCTGTTCTGGCAGGCCAGCGTGGTGCCGCTCTGCACGCAGCTGTCGGTGGTGCAGACCTTCTTGTCGTCGCAGTCGACTGCGCCGGTCTCGATCTTGCAGGTGCAGGTCCA
>CAXRHS010000839.1:0-2590 GCA_964230235.1 Myxococcota bacterium | reverse complement strand
AATAGATTTTACACGGGCCCCAACGGTGTTGCGGAACAATTGCTGCAGGTCTTGATTCAGGCAACAAAAACGCTGCACAGCCCCCCGGGAGCCAGGGGCAGTGGCTGCCGCATCCATCGCCGTGCGGTTCCGTCCCGCCTGTTATTTGCAGCGCACTGCGAATTCGTCAATGCGAACGCCGACCGTTGTCGCCAGCATCGGCTTCTTTAGGATAAAGAGCGGCATGAACTTGCGGCTGCGAATCGGATCGCCAACCTCAAGCTCGTGCTTGATGAACACGCCTGGAGACTCACAAGTCTGCAAGATGTCGACCATGTTCGGACTGCTGGTCGCCAGCTTTGGGACCGTCGGCGGCAGGCCCTCGTTGGCGACCGCAAGCCGAACGCGGAAAATCGGCAGCGGGCAAGTGGCGGTGTCGGCCGTCACCTTGGCGTGAACCTCAAACGTCGCACCGGCCACCGGCATCGGCCAGCGCCACTGCATGGCCGGGACAATGGTGGTGACTGCGCCCAGCGGCTGCTCAGGCCCCAGGTCGACGCCGAGCGAACCGTCGCCGACCGCGGCCGAATCGGACTGCAGCGCCCACTGTGGAGCGCCCGCAGTATTGCCTTTCCACCACCCAACCGTATCGGCCGGCGTCTCAAACTGCGCAAAAATACACGCGTACGAGCAAGCTCCGGTCACGGTCAGGGTGTCAACTTGATACACCGCGCTCGCTGAAGCGGTTGCGCCGGAAACGGCAGAAAACGTGACGTCGACGGTCTGGCCCGCCCATGCCGACAGGTCCACCTTGTAGTTCTTCCAAATCGGTTGCGCGCCGCAAATCTGCACGACGGGCACGCCTGCAACGGCAACCACCAGGTCGTCGGCGCCACAGGTCACGTCGCCAACCAGCAGGGCCCGCGCCGAAAACTGCAGCACGGAACCTGCAAGGGGCCGCAACTGTGCAATCCGCCAGGTCGCCGTCGCCGCCACCTTGCCCGGCGGCGTCCCGGCATACTTGACAGTCATGGCGCCGGGTCCGAGTTGGCCGCCGCTCGCGGTCGGCGCCCAGGTCACGTACGAAGGATCGCTGCTGGTCAGCTTGAAGCCGTGCGGAATTGGCGAGGACGGCACGTCGCGGGCGTCGCCAGTCGGATCCAGGTGGGCGGCAAGACACGCCGTGTCGCAGGCACCCGCGACGCGAACCTTGTCGATTTCAATGACGCCCTGCCCTTGTGGGCTGCTGGATGCAATCGCTCGAAATTCAATGTCAAAGCCGCCGCCCGCCATCAGGCCGAGGTCAACCTTGGCGAGTTGCCACGGCCCGCTCACACCGTTGGGGGTCGATTCGCACGCGCGCCACAGCACCTGGCCGTTGACGACCACCTCGAAGTCGTCGCTGCCGCATTTGCTGTACCCGAGAATCGCACGGTACTTGAAGTCCAGGGTCGCAGGCGTGCCGTTATCGGCGTAGAGCTTGCGCAGGACAAGATACCCGGCCATGCTGCCGCCGTCGCCGCCGCTTTTTGCGCCACTCCACGAGATGACCGCGCGGCCGTTGCCTGCGCTGTTCTTGCCAACCGTCCAGCCGAGCGCGGTTGGCATTTCCGACCAGGTCGCCCACTGCGGCTTCCAGGAGTCGCTCTCAAAGTTCTGATCCACGCAGACTTTGCAGAGCGGAATTGGAATCGACGTGCAGCCTTTGGCACCGCAGCTCTCTAGCGTGCACGGGTTGTCGTCGTCGCAGTCGGGCATGTGGCCGGCGCGGCACGCCCCCTTGTCGCACACATCGCCGGCCGTACATGCAAGGCCATCTTCACACGGAACCTGAAGGGTCGGCGCACACCAACCGACGACGGGGTTGTCGTCGAGGGCCTTGCAGGTGTAGCCGGGGTCGCAGCCGGACACCACCGCAAACGGGGAGCAGACCACCGGCACCGCAAGTGGCGCGACGCTGGCCACGGCGCTCGACACGCATTGGTAGCCGCCGCCTGGCGCCGCTTTGCAAGTGTTGATGAGGCACGGGCCGAGGGACGAGCACTGCACAGGCGAATGGGTGCACCCGGCTCCCTCGCAGTCATCGATGGTGCACGGGTCGCCGTCGTCGCAGTTGGCACACCCGCAGTCCTTGCTCGTCTGACAGCCTCCCTGGGTGTCGCAGGTCGAAGCGGCACTGCAGCCGGCGGGCGAGGAGCACTGCAAGGCCTTGACAGGCTTGCAGACGCCGCCCTCGCACATCGAGTGCACCGAACACACGTCGCCGTCGTCGCACCACGTGCCCTCTTGCATGGGCATCGCCAGGCACTGCCCGGTTCCCGGATCACAGCGCGCGATTTTGCAGCTCGACGCGGGCAGCGCTGCGCACACGACTGCCGAAGCCGGCTTGGGCTGGCAGCGCAGCGACCCGTCGGCAGAAGGCAGGCACGCATGGATGCCGTTGCAGAGATCGCCATCGTCCATCTGGATGCAGTTGGCGTCGGTCTGGCACGCGCAGACATTCTTGATGTTGGTGCACTTGCCCGCCTTGCACTTGTCGGTCGGCATCGGCGTGCAGGGATCGCCGTCGTCGCAGTGATCGTTGTCTTCGGCAGGCATGTGCAGGCAGCCC
>CAXRHS010000838.1:0-3338 GCA_964230235.1 Myxococcota bacterium | reverse complement strand
GGACAGGCCCCGGTGGCCAAAGATGGCCGCCCTGCCGCGCAGCTGTTGCGCGACCATGGCGCACACAGCGGCATCTCCGATTCCGCAACCCTGCAAACCGCACTGGACCTGTTGCCGCGCTGGTTGGACACGCCGCTGGACGGCGAAGCCGGCGGCATCGGCCTGCCCAATGGCTGGTGCTTGCGCCAATTGGCAGACGCCGACCGCTTGGATGAGCTGGCGTTCGACTTTCGGCTGGGCGCTGGGGCGGCGTTTCTGGCGCGCCATGTGGCCAAGGACGACGCCAGGGGGCGACAGGTGTCGGCCGACGGCGGGCGCCAGGCGCTGCAACTGGCTAGCGAGGACCGCCAATTTGGCGGCGCGGCGTGGGTGCGCGCGTGGCTGGAACAGCCGGGAGTCGACGGCGAGCCCAAGCACTTGTTGCCAACCGTCGCCGGGATGCTGACCGGCTTTGTCGACCTGGTGTTTCGGACCGGCGGTTCCGGCGCGGACGCGCAATACTACGTCGCGGACTACAAGACCAACGCCGTGCGCGGGCCGGATCCGGTGCGCGACGCCATGGCGGTGCGAGCGGCGGCACGCTATCCAAACGGCGCGCCGCGCTTGTTGAACTACGGCTACGGGCGTCCCCTGCTGCAATGGGCGATGGGCCACGCCGCCTACCACCTGCAGTCTTTGCTGTACACGGTCGCCCTGCACCGCCTGCTGCGGGCGCGGCTCGGCGCGCGCTACGACTACGACCGCCAGGTCGGCGGCCACCTGTACCTTTTTCTCAAGGGCATGGGCGGTGTGGATACGCCGACCCATGCCGGCGCGCGCCTGGGCGTATGGGCGGACCGCTGGCCAAAGTCAGCGGTCGTTGCGCTCGACCGTGCGCTCGACGGCGGGGAGGCGGCGCAATGAGTGATCAGCCTGCCCTACACCTCTGCAACCGTGGATTCGAAGAACTGGCGGTCCCGTTCGTGACGGCAGGCGTGCTGTCGGAAGACGACCTGCTGCTGGTCGACGCCGCGACCGCGCGCCTGCCGCGGGTATCGGACCGGGTGTTGCTGGCGTTTGCCCTGGCGATGCGCGCGCAACGCGACGGCCATGTCGGAATCGACCTGAGCCAAGCACGCGCGCTGTTGGAGCGCGCAGACGATGCGGGTGAGGACCAGACGGTGCGCCCAGCGTGGCCGGGCGATGTCGCGGCGTGGCTGCAAGAGACCCGCACCTGTCCGCTGGTCGCCAGTGCCGGCGAGCCACATTGCCTGTTCGTGGCCCAGCCGATGCCCGATGGCTCCGCGCTGCTGCTCACGGCGCGTATGGCCGACGAACAACAGCGCCTGGCGCGTGGGTTGGCGCGCCTTGCGGCGGCCAGCCCGGCGTTGGTGGCAAGCGTGGCCGCCCTGCGCGCGCAGCTCGACCCGCTGCTGACCCGCGACGTGGAACCGGCGCTGCTGGCGGCGAAACGGCAAAGCGTGCAGGCCCTTGCCACCGCTGCCAGCGGTTCTTTGGTGTTGCTGACCGGCGGACCCGGCACCGGCAAGACGTTCGGAGTCAAGGCGCTGATTGCCGCGCTGTACGCGGTGTGCGATCCCGCGGCCGAGCGCCTGCGGGTCGTCCTCGCGGCGCCGACCGGCAAGGCGGCGGTGCGCATGACCGAGGCCATGGCCGAAAGACTCGACCAGCTTGGGGTCGCGCCCGCGGTGGCCCAAGCGCTGCGTTCGCTGCCGGCCCTGACGGTCCACAAGTTGCTGGGATTGTCGCCCGAGGGCCGGGCCCGCCACGGCCTGGACCATCCGCTCGACGCCGACCTGGTGGTCGTCGATGAAGCATCCATGGTCGACCTGCCGCTGATGCGCAAGTTGGTCGAAGCGGTGCGGCCCGGGGCGCGACTGGTGCTGATGGGCGACCCGGACCAGCTGGCCAGTGTCGATGTCGGTACCGTGCTCGCCGATTTGCACGCCGCGTCGGGCCAGCCGACCTCGCCGCTTGGCCGGTGTGCGGTCCGCTATACGGTCAACCACCGCTTTGCCGACGCACCGCTGGTCAGCGCGGTCGCGGTTGCTCTGCAGGCCGACACCCAGCCGGCCCGCGATCAGGCCTGGGCGCTCCTGTGCGGTCAACAAGCGCTGCCGGCACCCCACACGGCCTTGCGCTTTGATCGGGTGGTCCTGTCGCCTCCTGCCAAGCGCGCCACAGGTCTAGGGGATCTCGCCCGCCCCTACCTGGCGGACACTGGCTACGCGGGCGTCATCGCTCGCCACCTGCGGACAGGTGGCGTTGGCGCTTGGCGCGACGGGACGGCCCACGCAGAGGTCCTGGCCGCAACCGCCCACTACCGCGTCCTGGCGGTGCACCGGCGCGGACCGCTCGGGGTGTCGGGGCTCAACGACGGCATCGGCGAGCGGGTGCGGGTCGGTCTGGCCCAAGCTTTGGCCGCGCGCCGCGAACCTGCGCCCGCCGCCACCACGCAGGTGGCAGTGCCGCGCCAAGGCGGCCACTGGCTGGGCGAGCTGCTGCTGGTGACCGAAAACGCCTACGACGTCGACCTGCGCAATGGCGATGTCGGGGTGGTTCTGCCCGGCGACGACGGTCGGTTGGTGGCCGTTTTTGCGGCAACCACCGCGACTGCGGACGGCAAGCCGCAGCCGACCACGCGCCAACTGGCGCTTGCGCGCTTGCCGCCGCACATGCCGGCGCTGGCGATGACGGTGCACAAAAGCCAGGGCTCACAGTTCGAGCGCGTGGCCCTGGTGCTGCCGGACCGCGATTCTGCGTTGCTGACCCGCGAGTTGGTGTACACAGCATTGACGCGGGCCAGCGGGTCGTTTGCGTGGTCGGGCGAGGCCGGGTTGCTGCGGACCGCGCTGAACCGCGCGGTGGTGCGCGCTTCTGGGTTGCGGGAATTGTTGGGGTAGCGTTGGTCGGGCTGGGGGTTGCTGCGCTGCGATGGTTGGTCGGGCAGGTGCACTGGCGGTTGATCTGCGCCCAGGGCCATCGCGGGATGGCACATGTCCCTGGTCCTGGGCCTGACGGCTGACCCGGACCGCCGCCAGACAAGTAGCCCCGCGGAAGTTTGACCCTGGCGGCGGCTGACCCTTGCTCCCGGGCAGCGCCTGAGCTTGCGTGGTCAGCGTCAGTCTGCGGCCCCCATGGCTTGCATCGTAGGCGCAGGGTACGACGTTCACAGCGCGTTTTGGCGAGCCCCAGAATCAGCCTCCTCCGGCGGACAGGCGCAGGGTCAGACACAGGATCAGGGTCAGGTTTCGACGCGAATACGAGAGGTTTGAGCGCAAGCCGGCGCGCATTGGCATCCCCCCCAGGGCTATCGCAAAGTCGCTGCTGGGTCGGCA
>CAXRHS010000837.1:0-2891 GCA_964230235.1 Myxococcota bacterium | reverse complement strand
CCTGCGCGGTGGCCGGCGTCCAGGGCGGACTTGGCGGCCGCTGTCATCGCCACCGCATGCGGCTGGACGTCGACGCTCAAAGCGGCTGCACGGCCCAAGCAAACGAGCGCGCCCAGCGGGTCGCCCAGCGCAACTTCGCGCACCCGCGCTTGCCGCTGCAGCAACGCGATCCGCGTAGCGTCATCGCCGGCGAGCTCGACCATGGCGTCCAAGAGCGCATCGACGCGGTCGCTCTCGCCACGGGCGTCGGCGATCGGCTCCAAGCGCTCCAGCAAGGCGCGCGCAGCCGTCGCCTCCGCGTCGCGCAACGCAGGAACCAGCGAAAAGCACCTGGCAATCGCCTCATCGTCTGCCGGATCGTCGTCCAAAAGCGCCAGCCAACGGCCCGCAGCTGGCAATACGTTGTCCGCGCCGCCGCGCGTCAGGGCTTCGGCCAGTTCTCGCTTGGCCGCCGCAACGTCGCTCAACGCGGCCGGCATGGTGTCCAACGCACCCGCGAGCGCCTCGCTGAGCGCACGGTCGTCGCCCGAGCTGCGCGCCAGCGCCACATGCTTTTGCCACAAGTCGACTTCGCCCGGCAGGGCTTCCACCGCCAGCTTGGACAGCTGCCAGGCCGCAGTCGGGTCTGCCTCTGCGGTGCGCTCGATGCGCCGCAACCACGCTTCGGCGCGCGCGCGGGGGCTGCCGAGTTCGGTCTGCGCCTGCGCCGCCGCATCGGCAGCCATGGCATCGCCCAACGCTAGCTGCGCACGCTCTGTCAGCGCCAGGGGCTGCACCGCGTCCGGCTGCAGGGCGCGCCACGCCGCACACGCCTCGAGCACTTGGGCGTGATCCGCGCGCGACTCGGCCAATTCGGCCAGCTTGGCCAGCACGCCCGCGCGGGCCGACTCTGCGACCGCCACAAACTCGCCGCTCGTGTCCAATCCTGCCATGCCCCGCAACAGGCGCTGCAGACGGTCGCGGGTTCCAATGCGGTCGGCCAGGGCATCGAGGCGATCAAACAAGTCGGTGCGGTCCGGCGCATCGGCGACCGCATGGAACAGGGCGTCAAACGCTTGACGCGGCGATCCGGCCGCCACCGCATCGGCGACCGCAACCAGGCCGGAGATGCGCGCATCGCTGCGCCGCGGCGCACACAGGGCGATGAGCTCGCGGCAGCGCAAGGCCTCGTCACTGCGGCTGTGGCGCTCAAACACCGGCAGCAGCCGCTCTGCAATCGAGGACCCGAACTCCGGCATGTCCAGCTGGCCGGCCGCGATGGCGACGAGCGCCTCCTCGGCCTCGGTCAAGCCGTCGACCCCTGCCAGGCCAGCAACGACTGGCCACACGGCGCCCAGCGGATCCGTCTCACCGAGCACCGACGACAGTTCCGCGCGTTCCAAGGCGTAGCGGGCCCGCGACTCGCGTCCGGTGGCCGGCAGGGTGAGCACGTCGTCGAGCACCAGCGCCAGCGCCGTTGCGTCGCCCGATCGCAAAGTGGCGACCAGGCCTGCCCATGCCGCAGTGTCGTCTGGCGTTGCCGCCACGGCCTTTCGGTACAAGGACTCTGCAGCCGCCGCGTCATTGAGGCGGTCGAGCGCCCACTCGGCCGCGCGCACCCACGCTGCACTCGCAGACCCGGTGGTGTCGCCCAGGCTTGCCTCGGCCTGGGCCTTGGCTGCATCGATTGCGCCTTGCCACTGCTCGGACTCGACGCCGGCCGTCTCTTGCCATTCGAGAAGCTGCAGGCGAGTGGCGCCATCCTGGCTGCCGCAGCAAGCCAACCCGGCCACCGCAATTCGGGCCACCGTCGGCCACAGCGTCTCCCCTTGGGCGAGGTCGCTGCAGGCGCGCACGCAGCGCTCAAGCAGCGGCTCGCGGGCCTGGCTCAGCAGCTCGGCATCACCCGTTGCCAGCGCCAACACGTCCGCAATGGACTCCCAGCCCAGCGCCGGGTCCGCGACTTCGGGGTCTTGCACCAGACCGATCTGGCGGTCCAGCGCCTGGACCAGCATCGCGGCGTCGCGCTCCGCCACCGCCTCTTCCGCCAGACTGCGCGCCATCGCGTCGGCGTCGCCGAGCTCTCCCGATGCCACCATCAGGTCGACCAGCGCCAGCCGTGCGGCGCGCAGCTCCGCGCCTTCTGCGACTTCGAGCCACGCCTCAAGGGCCAGGCGTTCTGCGCCGCGCAGGCCTGCTTCGTGCGCGTATTGGCGCAGCAAGTTGCACAGCTGGCCGCGCTCTGCCGGACCAACCAGCTCTTGCGTCGAGGCCGTTGCCGGTTCGGCTGCTGTGGACAAGCAAGCGGCGACCGCATCGGACAGGGCCAACGCAGCGCGCTCAGTCTGGCCCAATTCGTCGTGCAGCACTGCTGCCGCGGCCCGCCACCAAGCAAACCGCTGCGCGCCCTCGGTTTGCGTGGCAATGTCCAGGGCGCGGTCGGCGAAAACGCTCAGCCCCTCGCGGTCGTTGCCGCAGGCGGCCCGCAGCTCGTCCAAGTCACCCACGCCGATTGCCGCTTCCATGCGAATTTCGCGAATCCGCGCGTCGTCCGGCGCCAACGCGTGCGCCTGCTTGGCCGTCGCAAGCGCTGCTGCCATCTCCATACCAACGTTGAGCTGCGTATCTGCCAGCGCCGTCAGCAGACCCGCTTTGCGCGCCGTGTTTGTTTCGCGGTCGGCCAGACGCTGCAACACGGTCTGCAACTGTGCGCCGTCGTCCGCGGTCGACCAGCAACGCACCATGCCCTCAACCGCAAGGTCGTGGTCCGGTGCGTCTGCCAAGATGAGCGCATACAGCCGGCCCGCCAGCCGCTTGCCGTCACTGCGCGCTTCGGCCAGCGCGGCGGCTTCTTGCAACTGCGACGCGAGGGTCGCCGCCGCGGGGCCCGTCGATGCCGGCTCGGGCTGCCG
>CAXRHS010000836.1:0-2234 GCA_964230235.1 Myxococcota bacterium | reverse complement strand
CGGCGGCGGCGGCGGTGCGGTGCTCATTGTGGCCAGCAAGGTTCTGGTGGGCCTCAAGGGTCAAATCCTGGCCGACGGCGGCAAGGGCGGCGACGTGGTCAACGACCGCGACGGCGGCGCGGGTGGCGGCGGATCGGGCGGGTCCATCTGGCTGCGCGGCTCAACGGTGTCGATTGCAGGCAAAGTCAGCGCCATCGGCGGCGTGGGCGGCAAGTCCGACAAGCTCAACGGCTACGGCGGTGACGGCGGCAACGGTGGCAATGGCCGGATTGTCGTGGACTCGGTGCAAACGGCGACTGGCACGACCACGCCGAACTTTGTCGCCGCGGGCACGACTGGCCTGGACTTGACCGGCACCAACAAGTTCTCGTTGCAGAACAACGGCTCCGGCATCGTGTCCCTGCTCAATCAATCCGGTGGCGCCCAAAAGGTGATGCTGGTCGTGACCTACTAGTGTTGTCGTGAGCGTGCCAGCGTTGGCTGTCTGCCGATGGGCTGGGCACTGGCCGTCGCGGAAGACGGCGATGGCCGGTTTGGCGAAGTGCAGGCGGGTCAATCAGTAGCTGAACTGCAGCTGCAAGCGCCCAAACTGGCCAGACTCGGTGGCGTAGGGCTTGATCGGACTTGACCGCTCGGAAATCGTGTACTGGCCCACCAGTTCGAGCGCGGTGTGCACCTGCCACTCGATCCCGAGCTCCAACTCCTTGACGTTGTACGGCGGGGCATTGGTTTCGTGCTTGCGCGCGCCGTCGTAGTGCTGGGCCTTGACGAAGGGGATAACGCTGCCGGCCTTGTACATCACCTGCGCGTAGCCGCCGAATAGGGGGTGCGAGCCGACGATGCCGTTGCGCAGTTCCGGGCCGACACCGACCGTGTATTCAGCCTGAAAACCAAGCGGCTGCGGATAAACGACCAGGGTTGCGTGCGCGCGCGCGTCGGTCACGGCGTACTGGCCTTTGCCTTCCTTGTCGCGCTTGACGCTGAACTCGCCATAGTAGCCGCCGGCACTGCATTCGACGTACTGGTCGCCGAAACGAAACGGCCAGGTCGCGCGCGCAACGACGTGGGGTGTGCGGTTCTTCTCCAGTGCGTTGTTGGTCTGTCCGTTGTAGACGCCGAGCGCCAACGCCCCGTAGTCGCCCGAACCCTTGAGGCCGCTGTCGACCAGATACCGAAAGCGCGTGCGGGCTTCGGTCGGCGCGAAGTACAGGAATGCGCCGATGTCGCGCTCGTCTTTGACCGCGCTGTTCAACGGGTCTGCGCGGTCGAGCGACAGCCGGTTGGAGCTGGACTGCATATTCTCAAAACCGTAGGGAATTTTGCTCTGGCCGACGCGCACCCGTAGGGTCTTGTCGGCGGTCAAGAACACGTCGGCATACCAGTCCCGCAAGATGGTCACGTTGAGCTGATCACCGATGGACGACGCGAAATCGGGCTGCAGGTAGACGCCAAGCTGCTCGTGCACATCGCCGGACAAAATGACGCGTGCACGCCGGATGAAGAAGCCGCTCTTGCCGCCTATCGACTTGTCGCCCTGGTTGTTGACCAGATTTTCATTGGTGACCGCGATGTTGTTGTACCGCACCTGCGTGTAGCCGCGAATCGACAGCGCTTCGTACCAAGGGCGCTTCGCCGGTGTCGGTTGAGCCGCTGAACCGGTTGCCGTCGCGGTCTCCGCGGGCGCCACTGCTCCTTGTGCGGTAGCCGAGTTGGCGAACCCGAGGGCGCAAGCTGCAAGAAACCAAATTCGCATCGCATCCTCTGCCGACTGGGCCGTCGGCGTGGGCGCATAGGATAGGCGCGATCCGCGGCGGTGGTGCGGCGGTTTTGTGACAGCCCTGCAACAACGGCTGCGATGGCGGGGTGGCCTGCTCCAGCAGCGGCCACCTCTCCCATGGGGTGACCGCCCCATAGGAGGCTGAATCGATCCCCCCCTTTGTTCATGCCCATGAGTTCCTACCGCGGCGAATGTGTACGGTGGAAACCGCACCGCCTTCGCCGCGTGGCCCTGGAAACGGAACCAAGGTCGGGGTCGCGATCGCAACGACGCCGTGCAGAGTCGGGCCCTGTGATGGCTGGTCGGCGTCAAAGTCGGCAACAACTTGAGCCTCGGTCGGCCCAGCGTCGTCGAAAAGAGTCTGCACGATTTGCCACCGGCGAGTTGTGACCTGGCGAATCTGACAGTAGTCGGCCAGACGCATCTGGTGGTTCCAGCGCATTGTGGACCCTTCGCC
>CAXRHS010000835.1:0-11506 GCA_964230235.1 Myxococcota bacterium | reverse complement strand
ACCTCGACAACGACGGCGACGCCGACGCGGTGGCCTTTCCGTACGTCAACCGTGACGGCGACGGCGATGGCCGGCAGGTGCCGGGCGACGACTGCGACGACACCGACGCCAAGACCTACAAAGGCGCCAAAGAAGTGGCTGGCAACGGCAAAGACGACGACTGTGACGGCACCGTCGACGACGGACAGTCCAGCCAGGACGCCGACAGCGACGGCAGCGCGCGCAACGCCGGCGACTGCGACGACACCCGCGCCGACGTCGCCAAGGGCAATCCCGAACTGCTCGACGGCCGCGACAACGACTGTGACGGCCAGGTCGACGAGGAATTCTTCAACCGCGCGCTGCGCAACGACGGCAAGGCCGGGTTTTCATTGGTCGCCAATTCCGGCGTGGAGGCGCTCGACCCGAGTACCGCAGCCGCATTGAGCGACGCCAACGCCGATGGCAAGCTCGATGTGTACTGGGGCAACTGGCTGGTGCACTACCCCGACGACCCGTCGGTGCCCGATCGCTACTTTGTCGGCAACGGCGACGGCACCTTCACGGACCAGTTCAAGGCGGCGGGTCTCACGCTCAAGAAGCCGTATTCGTGCTACGGCGTGGTGTGGTGCGACTACGACAACGACGGGGCGCAGGATCTTTTTGTCGGCAACTACCACCTGTACCCCAACCAACTGTGGGACAACGACGGCAACGGCCAATTCAGTGACGTGGCGCCGTTGGTGGGCCTGCACCAAGACGAGATCCTGCCGCCGCCCGATGTCAAAGCGCTGGGGCTGACCGGTGGCCATACCTACGGCGCCGAGTTCGCCGACTACGACAACGACGGCGACATGGACGTGTTCGTGTGCAACTTAGCCCACCCGCGCACGCAACCGTGGAGCGACCAGAGCGTGCTCGGCAACAACCTGGGCGCGCCGGGCTGGCAGTTCCAAGATGTGCGGCAAATCATGGGCATCGCCTACGACGAAGGCGACATCAACGCCGCGTGGGGCGACTACGACAACGACGGCGACCTCGACCTGGTCATCGCGGGTGTCTACACTGGCCACGCCACCCGTCTGTACCGCAACGACCACCCAAACGGCTTTGTCGACGTGACCTACGAAGCCGGCGCTGCGCTGCACCAGGCCAGCCGGGTGGTGTGGTTCGACCCAGACCGCGACGGCGACCTCGACCTGCTGTTTGCGGCCACGCCCGAAAAGCCGCACGTCCACATGCTGGTCAACCGCGTGGGCAGTAAGCAGCACTGGGTGCAGTTCGACCTGCGCGGAACGCAGAGCAGCCGCGATGCGGTTGGCGCGCGGTTGTACGTCCACGCCGGCGGCAAGGTGCAGATGCGCGATGTGCGGCTGGGCGGCGGGCACTGGAACGTGCAGGGCCCCAAGCAACTGCATGTGGGCCTGGGCCTGGACCCGGCGATTGACAAGGTCGAGGTGCGCTGGTTGGGCGGCAAGACCGAGACGTTTTCGGGCGTTGTCGCGGGCAAGCGCTGGCTTTTGGTGCAAGGTTCAGGGGTGGCGGTGCCCAAACCGTAGCGGGTGCCGCAGGCGCAAGTTGACCGCCTTGCCCGCGCCATCGACACTGGCTTGCGAACGCGGCCACCGCCGCGCGGGTGGTTGGCATGCGGCAGGCATTGCGAATGGTGTTTGCGCTGGTGCCCGCGATCTTTGTCCTTTGCGCGTGCGCACGCCCCGCCCCGTCTGCCGCCGCCCCCGCGCTTGTCCCTGTGGCGCCCGCAAGTGTAGCTGGCCCGCAGGTGCCAGTCGCGCAGCCGCAAGCCCGCACACCGGTCCTGGTCATCGACGACCCGGCGCAGCTTGCCACCTGGAACGCCAGCGACCTCGCCTTCGCCAAAGTCGCGCTCGGCCCGGAGGCTGCCGCCGACCGCACCCTGGCTGCTTTGGCCCAGCGCCCCGACATCAAGCTGGTCGTCGACGCCGTGCGCGCAGACCTCGACGCTGCCGCAAAGAAGGACCCGAAATCGGGAGTCGGCCTGCGCTACAGCCACCGCCGCTTCAACCCTGCGTGGCTGACCAGCGCGGACTCAACCCTGGTACTGGTCGCCATCGTCAACCGGCCCGACCGCCAGCCGTTTGCGACCGACCACTGTGGCGAGACGCGATTGGTCTACCGCGTGCAGTTCGGGTCGTTTCTGCTGCCGATGACCGGGAACGCCGTGTACTGGCAGGACCCCGACCCGGGCCAGACCTGTGCCGACGTGGCGCGGCGGTGGCTGGCGTCGCCAGACCTTGCGCCCGCCGAACGCGCCAAGGCTGCGGTTGCCAGCGCCGTGTCGGGGCGAACCAACCGCGCCAGGCTCAAGTCGCTGGAAACCAACGTGCAGACCGTGCGCTGGCCGTCGAGCGTGCGCGGCGACTTGGGCGGGCACGCCGAGTACAGCTTGCGCGCCTTCCACCCCGACGCGGCCGGAGCGCTGCGCAAGGCCTTGTTGGAAAACACCCCGGACATCGCAGCCCTGCGGAGCCACCCGCCTGCCAAGGGGGCGCTTCTGCAGTGGCTCCGGGACGCGGCCAACCTTGCGGCCATCGACCGCGGCGTGGTGCGCGTGCCAGACAAGTTCCTGGCGACGCAGGCGACATCGGTCACGCCGCACGGCTTTGGGCGGCTGACCAACCGGCCGTGGCGGCAGGTGTTCGGCGTCGCGGATCTGGCCGGCCTGCCGTTGCAAAAGCTGGAAAACCTGCGCACGCCGGCCGGGTTGTTGCGGCGGTTGGACAGCCTGACCTGCCAGGGCTGCCACCAGAGTCGCAGCGTCGCGGGCTTTCACATCACCGGACGCCAGCCGTTGGGCACACCCGATGGGCTGGGCATCGCGGTGTCGCCGCACCTGCACGGGCTGTTGCCGTTTCGCGCGCGAGCCGCGCAGTGGCTGACGGGCGAGGCTGCTGCCCCGTCGCCCAACGTCCCACACGCCGAACTGCCGGCCAAAGCCGGCCGAGTGGGCGACCACTGTGGCCTGGGCGACGCCGCGTTTGCCGGTTGGGGCTGCAGCCCGGGCTTGCGCTGCGTCAGCGTCGGCGACCGCGAAGTCGGCGCCTGTGCGGCCGAAAAGCCGCTCCTGGGCAGCCCCTGCGACGCCGGGCCGTTGAGCGCCGACCCTGACGCCCACCGCGACGGCCGCATCGCCAAAGGCAAGACTGCGTGCCAGGCCGGCGGCTTCTGCGAGTCGGCCTTCGCCGGCTTTCCAGGCGGGATTTGCGCCGGACCGTGCGAAGCCAGCAACCCGGTGGCGGCGTGCGCGGCGATCCCGATCTTTTCCAGCTTCAATGCGTGCCTGGCCAAGGGTCTGCCATTTGCGCGCTGCGCGGCGGACAACCACAACCGCAAGGCCATGCCGGTGTGCTCGCCCGACGCGCCCTGCCGCGACGACTACGTGTGCACGCCAACGCCCGATGGGCAGAGCGCCTGCATGCCGCCGTATTTTCTGTTGCAATTGCGGGTGGATGGGCCGCGGAAGCCAGCTCCACCACGTTGACAAGCGGTCGGTCCGGTCTGGACGACGGGCGTCTGCACCTGCACAATGTTGTGCACAGCGCCCTGCACGCGAGGCACCGATGCACACCAACTTGAACCTGGACGACGATCTCATGGCAAGGGCTCAGCGCGCGACCGGCCTCAAGACCAAGCGCGATATCGTTCACGAAGCCTTGCGTCAACTGGTGGCCGCCCACGAGCGCGTGAGCCTTTTGGAACTCGACGGCCAGATCCAATTCGCACCTGGCTACGACCACAAGGCACTGCGCGACGACGGCCATGTACCTGGTTGACACGTCTGCCCTGATCGCGCTGCTGCGCGGCCACGATGGCCCGGCGCGCCAGTTCCTGCGCGGCTTGGAACAGAGTTCCACACCGTGGGCGCTGCCGATGGTGTGCCTGCAAGAGGTCCTGCAAGGCGCCCGCGACGAGTCGGAGTGGGAGCGCTTGCGGCGCGCATTGTGCAGCCAACGGCTGGTCGTGCCGCGCGACCCGCTCGCCCACGCCTTGGAATCCGCCCGGATTTACTACGATTGCCGCAGGCAGGGGCTGACAATCCGCTCGTCGGTGGACTGCCAAATTGCGGCCTTGGCGCTGGAACAGAACGCAGTCCTGGTCCACGACGACGACGACTACCGACGCATTGCGCAGGTCCGGCCGCTGCGGATCGCGCCTGCGTGAGCCCTCGCATCCGGGGGGGGGGGGCAAGCCCCCGCCCTGCAAGCCGAATTCGCCGGCATTCGTACTAAGGGACTGTAAAATCATAACTCAGTCGACATCGACAGGAGGCGGAGCGGCGAGTCGACTTGCAAAGTCGCGAGCTTGCGACCCACTGAGCAAGCAATGGGCCCACGTAGAAAATCGATTAGATTTTTTACGGGCCCTAACGCGGCCCAATCCGCTCAAACGGCAGGTACGGCAACAGCGCCTTGGGCATCGCAACCGACCCGTCGGCCTGCTGGTGGTTCTCCAGCACCGCAATCAGCCCGCGCGACAGGGCGATCGCGGTGCCGTTGAGCGTGTGCACCAGCTTGGGCTTGGCGCCGGCTTCGGGCCGGGCGCGGATCTGCAAGCGGCGGGCCTGGAAATCGGTGCAGTTCGACGTACTGGTAATCTCGCCCCAGGCGCCGCGGCCGGGCATCCACGCTTCCAGGTCGAATTTGCGGTACGCGGGCGCGCCCAGGTCGCCGGCGCAGATGTCGAGCACCCGGTAGGGCACCTCAAGCGCGGTAAACAGCTCCTCTTCAATCGCCAGCAGCTCTGCGTGGTGGGCCTCTGACTTGGCCAGTTCCCCTTCGCAGAACACGAACATCTCGACCTTGGTGAACTGGTGCACACGGTACAGCCCGCGCGACTCGCGACCGCCGGCGCCAGCCTCGGTGCGAAAACAGTGCGAGATGCCGGCAATGCGGATGGGCAGCTGGTCGGCCTCCAAGATGGTGTCGGCCAGCATGCCGCCGATGGTGATTTCGGCGGTGCCGACCAGGCACAAGTCGTGGCCGGCGACGCTGTACACCTGCGACTCGCTGCCGCGCGGGTTGAAGCCGATGCCTTCCAAGATGTCGGGCCGCGCGAGGTCCGGCGTGACCATCGGGGTAAACCCGCGGCGGACCAGCAATTCGATGGCAAAGCGCTGCAGCGCCAGGTCGAGCAGCACCAACTCGCGCTGCAGGAAATAGAACTTCTGCCCGGCGACCTTGGCGCCAGCTTCGAAATCGATAAGCCCCAGCTTTTCAGACAGCTGCACGTGATCGAGCGGCGCAAAGCCTTCGGCAGCGAAGTCGCGGCGCTGGCCGACCTCGCGCAAAACCCGGTGGTCGTCGTCCGTGGCGCCGCCGGGCACTTCGGGGTGGGTCAGGTTCGGCAGCAGGCGGGCCTTGGCGTCGATGTCTTTTTCGAGCCGTTCGACCTCTGCGGCCAGAGCCGGCTCCAACTGCTTGAGCGCTTTGCCGATTTGCACCAGCCACGGCCGGTCGCTGGCGCGCACGTCGGCGTCGGTCGCCAGCCCAAACTCAACCCGCAAGAATTGCGGCAACGCCGCCAACAAACCCGCGGCATCCAGGGTCGGCTTGCCGGTCTGGCGTGCGACGACGTTGGCCACCCGCCGCACCTCTTCGAGGCGCACCAAGGCGCCGCTGCGCGCTTGCACGGCAGCGACAAGTCCGGACACGTCGGCCTGCGCGTTGCGGCGGGTGACGTTGGCAGCGATGGCATCGGCGTGGGCGACGACGTAGCGAAGGTCGAGCATGGCGCACAGCTGCGGCAAAGGATAGCCGC
The DNA here is from genome assembly GCA_964230235.1 of Myxococcota bacterium. GTDB lineage: Bacteria > Myxococcota_A > UBA9042 > UBA9042 > UBA9042 > SXRM01. The sequence continues at coordinate 5,731 of CAXRHS010000835.1, read as the reverse complement.
GGGGCCGCGCAGTGTAGTCCGGTTGGCAGCGGGCGGGAATTGGTAGCCACTGGGCCACCGCAAATTGCTGACGCGTCGCCAATTGCCGCCACTGCCACCCTGGACTACGCTTGCCGGCCCAACCCGGAGGTTGCCGATGCCCACCCGCGAACAAGTTCTGGCCACCGGCCAACTGCTGGGCGACCCGGTGGCGGCGGTGCGCCTGCAGGCGGCCGCGGACCTGCACAAATGGGCGCGCGAACGGGCGAGCCTGCTGCCAGTCAAAAGTGCGCTGCTTGCGGCGCTGGAAGACCCGCTGCCGCAGGTGCAGATCGACGCGGCGCTGGCGCTGCTGGTGGACAGCTGGCGGTTTGCGGGATTGCAGCCGGTCGTCGACGAACTCGCCCACCTGACCGAAGGCGGCGGGGTGGGCGCGGCGCGGGCAGTGCTAACCACCGCGGCGGCGCTGGGTTCCGACGTGCGCAAAGCGAGCGCGGTGCTGGTGCCGCTGCTTGCCCACGGGCTGCCGCGGACTGCGGCTGCGCTGCAGCGGTTGGCCGGTCAAGGTGCCGACCTGGCGCCGGCGCTGCCGGCCATCGAACGCCACGACCCGCAGCCGCAGACGGCGCTTGGCGCGCTGTGGCTGGCCGCGCTGGGGCGCAGCGACGCCAAACAGGTGCTGGTCCGCTCTGGGCGGTTGCGGGCGTGGATGCACGCCGACCAGGCCGACTGGCGCTACGACGAAGTGCGCTTTGCAGCGGCCGGGCTGCTGTGCCGGGCGGCGCTGCAGACTGGCGACGAAACGCTCGCGCAGGCGCTGGCGAGCGACACCCACCCGTCGATCCGCGAAGCCGCAGCCGGGGCGTGGGCCGAGGCACTGGCCGCCGGACGCAACCAACGGCACGCGGCGGCCATCTTGCTCACGGCTGCCGAAGACAGCGCGGGCGGGGTGCGCTATGCGGCCATCAAGGGTCTGTGCCGGGCCGTGCAGGCGGGCGCCAACCTGGTCGTGCAGCGGCGCCAACTGGCCGAACTGGCGGCGCGGGCCCAATACCTGGCGACCGGATGGACCCACCCGCTCGACGCTGCCGGATGTAGCGACCTGCGCGGCGAGTCGGCGGCCGCGGACTTGGGCGCAGCGGCAGCGGCACTGGCCGAGTTGGCGGGCGACGAGGATCTGCTGGCCGAACTGCGCGGGCACGCCAATGCCGAACTAGCGCGAGGGGCCGGCGGCTAGCGCGCTGTAAGAAAATCCTGCGAAATCTAGGATCTGAACAATGGGGGGGCTGTGCGGAATGCCGCAGAACGGGTATCCTGCGCTGCCGCGCCCACCGGCGCCCGGACGCCGCCATGTTCCGCTCAGCCCCCGTCGGCCGCCGGGCGACCCTGTTGGTGCGCGCGCTCGCGCTGACCTGCGTCTTCGCCGGATGTGCCGAAACCCCAGTAGTGGAACCCGCAGAAGTCGGCCCGGCAACAACCACGGATGCCAGCGACACCGCGACGACCGCGAGCGACGCCGGGCATGCTGCCGACGGCACCGACAGCGCGACCGATGCCGCGGCGACGGGCGACACGGGCAGTGTTCCCGAAAGTGACGCGCCGGCCGCGGACGCCGGCAGTGCCTCCGACCTCGGCGGGGCCGACGCGCCACCGCCAGCCAAGCAGTGCGAATCTGCCGCCGACTGCCCGGCGGCCGCGGCTTGTCAGGTCGTCAGTTGCACCGCCAAGGGCCAGTGCAGCTACGTTGCGATTGCCGATGGCGCCACCTGCACGGACGGCAACGCCTGCACCACCGGCGACACCTGCGCGGCCGGCAGCTGCAGCGGGCCCGGCAAGCTCGACTGCGACGACGCCAATCCGTGCACGGGCGACAAGTGCAATCCGTTGGCCGGCTGTGTCAACCTGGGCGTGGCCGCCAGCACCGCCTGCGACGACGGCGACGCCTGCACCCAAGGCGATGGCTGCGACGCCGGCAAATGCCAGGGCGGCATCAACACCTGCCAGTGCAAGCAAAACGCCGACTGCGGCAAGTACGAAGACGGCGACCTGTGCAATGGCACGCTGTATTGCGACAAGGCGGCCGGGCCGCCCTATACCTGCAAGCCCAACCCGGCGAGCGTGGTCGCGTGCCCCAAGACGGCCGACGGTCCGTGCCAGAAGAACGCGTGCGTGCCAGCGACCGGACAATGCGTGCTGCAGACCGCGCCAGCCAACACCCCTTGCGACGACGACGACAAGTGCACCGTCGGCGACTACTGCGAACTGGGCCTGTGCAAGTCTGGCGCCAACACCTGCTTTTGCAAGGCCGACGCCGACTGCAAGGCGCAGGACGACGGCAACGCCTGCAATGGCACCTTGTTCTGCAACAAGGCGACGTCGCAGTGCCAGCTCAATCCGGTCACAGTGGTGACTTGCCTGACCGCCGACGACACCGCGTGCACCAAGAACACCTGCAACCCCAAGACCGGCCTTTGCGTTCACTTGTCGGTCGCCGAAGGCAAACCGTGCGACGACGGCAACGCCTGCACGCCCAACGAAACCTGCCAGGCCGGCCAGTGCCACAGCGCCGTCAACGTGTGTGGGTGCAGCAAAGACGCAGATTGCGCGGCCAAAGACGACGGCGACGCCTGCAACGGCACCCAATATTGCGACGTCAAGGCCGGCAAGTGCGTGACCAATCCGGCGACCGTGGTGCACTGCAACACCGACGACGACCCGCCGTGTCTGCGCGACGTCTGCGACGCCAAGACCGGCAAGTGTGCCGCCAGCGCGCTGCCCAAAGACGGCACCGCCTGCGACGACGGCAATCCGTGCACGGTCAGCGACGCCTGTGCGGGTGGCGCGTGTGTTGCCACCGTCAACACCTGCGAGTGCCAGGGCGACGCCGATTGCAAGGTCAAGGAAGACGGTGACCTGTGCAACGGCACGCTGTACTGCGACAAGAAGGCCGGCAAGTGCACGGTCAATCCCGCGACCGTGGTGGTGTGCCCGAGCGCGTTCGACGAGGTGTGCCTGGCCAACACCTGCGACAAAATAACCGGCACTTGTGGCATGAAACCCGTGCATCAAGGCAACCAGTGCCCAGGGGACAACGCCTGCTCCGCGGGAGGCTGGTGCCAGTTCGGGGTTTGCGAGGTCGGTCAAACCAGCACCTGCGCCTGCACCAAAAACGCCGACTGCGGCAAGTTCGAGGACGGCGACCTGTGCAATGGCACGCTCTACTGCGACAAAAGCGGCCAGGCGCCGCTGTGCAAGGTCATCCCGGGTACCGTCAAGACCTGCTCTACCACTGGCGACACCGCCTGCCAGACCAACCAGTGCGTGCCGACCACTGGCAATTGCGCCATGCAAGCCAAGGCGGGCAAGTGCGACGACGGCGACGCCTGCACGGTCGGCGATGCCTGCCTGTCGGGTGCATGCGCCACGGGCCTGCCGGTGACCTGCAACGACGGCAACGCCTGTACCACCGACCTGTGCAAGCCGGGCTACGGCTGCCTGTCGCTGCCGCAAGCTGCGACCGCTTGCGACGACAACAACCCGTGCACCGCCGACGGCTGCGCAGCCTCGCTGGGCTGCGTGCACACCCCGACGACCGCGGCCTGCGACGACCTAAACCCCTGTACCGCCAACGACACCTGCAAAGACGGCGCCTGCAACGGCGCCAAGGCCCCGTGCGACGACGGCAACCCGTGCACCGACGACGCCTGCACCCCCAAGAGCGGCTGCACCGCCACTGCAAACACAACGCCGTGCGACGACGGCAACATCTGCACCAAAGGCGACGCCTGCAAGGACACCAAGTGCACGGCCGGCCCGACCGCGGTCGTGTGCGACGACACGAACCCGTGCACCGACGACACCTGCAACGCCAAGAATGGCTGTCTCGGCGTGCCCAACATCGCCCCTTGCGACGACGGCAACGCCTGTACGACCTTTGACGCCTGCAAGAACGGCGCCTGCAGCGGCGGCTCGGCCAACTGCGACGACGCCAACCCGTGCACCGACGACGCCTGCGCGGCCGGCAAGTGCACCTATACCGGCAACGCGGCAGAGTGCAGCGACGGCAACGCCTGTTCGAGCGCCGACAAGTGCGTGGCGGGCAAGTGCGCGGGCGCCGGCAAGGTGACTTGCGACGACGGCAAGGTCTGCACGGACGACGCTTGCGACAGCAAAATCGGCTGCGTGGCGACCGCCAAGTCGGGCGCCTGCGACGACGGCGATGCGTGCACCAGCCAGGACGGCTGCGCGGGCGGCTACTGCACCGGTCAGAAAAAGGTCTGCGACGACGGCAATGCGTGTACCGACGACAGCTGCGACCCCAAGGCCGGCTGCGGCGGCAAGCCCAACACCGCCGCGTGCAGCGACGGCAACCAGTGCACGGCCAACGACGCTTGCGCCAATGGCACCTGCAAGGCCGGCGCGGCCAGCAATTGCGACGACGGCGACCTGTGCACCCAAGATGGCTGCAACGCCAGCAACGGCATCTGCACCCATGCCGACAATGGCGCAGTCAAGTGCAACGACAGCAACAGTTGCACGGACGACGTGTGCCACAAGACCCTAGGCTGCGCCAACCCCAGCAACACCAAGCCCTGCGACGACGGCAACCCGTGCACGGTCGGCGAGGCGTGCAAGGGCGGCGGTTGCCAGGGCGGCGCGGCGTTGCTCTGCGACGACAAGCAGGTATGCACCGACGACAGCTGCGACCCCAAGAAGGGCTGTGTCTACGCCAACAACACCGCTGCATGCGACGACGGCGTCGGCTGCACCAAGGGCGACGTCTGCACGGCGGGCAAGTGCACGGGCACCATCCAGTGCGACGACAAGAGCGTCTGCACGGCAGACAGCTGCGACTTCGTGTCCGGAAACTGCAAGTTTGCGCCGCTGTCGACCGGGACCTGCGACGACGCCAACGTGTGCACCGAGGGCGACAACTGCCAGGCCGGCCAGTGCATTGCCGCCAAGCTCAAAGACTGCAACGACGGCAACGTGTGCAGCCAAGACGAGTGCGACAAGGTCAAAGGCTGCTACGGCATCGCCACCAAGCCGACCGCGCCCGCGACCGCGGTGCCGTGCGACACCGGCACCTGTACGGCGCTCGACACCTGCGATGCCACCGTGTGCAAGCCGAGCGGCAAGCCGCGGCTGTGGGAGAGCGTCAACAACGCGCCGACGGGCATCGCCACGGTCTACACGACCTCGGTCGTGGCGACTGCCCAGGCAATCTATGCAACCGGGCACAGCGGCGGCCTGATGAACGACGAGGTCAACTACGGCGGCTATGGCTTCTTGTTCAAGTACGACCTGGCCGGCGAACTGGTGGCGACCGTGGACTTGTGGAATACCGCCGCCATTGCTGACCCGCGCACGGTGCTCGCCGATCCCGACGGCTCGCTGTGGGTTGCCGGCAACAACCAGGCCGGCGGCAAGTTCGCGCACTTCGACGCCGACCTCAAGCTGTTGTCCCTCAAACCGCTTGGTGTCCTGAACTGCGGTTTTTCCAGTGGCGGCCCCGCGACCGTCCACGCAGCGACCTGGGTCACCAAGGCCGGCGGCAAGCCGCGCATCGGCGTCACCGGCCACGGCCAGGCCGCCAACCAGTCCTCGCAGACAGCCTTTGCCACCACCATCGGCACCGACTTCGTATACGACAGCGAGTGCTGGCTGTACGCCGCCAATGCCAACGGCTGGAGCAGCAGCGGCCGCGCCATCGCCCAGCGCCCCGACGGCCTGGTCGCCATCGGCGGCTATA
>CAXRHS010000834.1:0-3690 GCA_964230235.1 Myxococcota bacterium | reverse complement strand
AAAGCAGCGACGCCGTACCTGCGATCCAGACTGCGCGGCGCAACGGCAGCACGATCGCGGCGAGCGCCAGCAGGACGAGAGACAGCAGGATGAACGGGTTCTCGGCGCCGCCGGCCAGGTGCAGGGCCGTCAAGAGCACCCCGATGTCGACGCTGATCTGCAACGCCAGCAGGTCTTCGATGACGCGGGGCGACGTGCCACAGGTCAACGCATCGGCCGCACGCGCAAAGGCCAGGTTGGCGAGCCCAAGGCCAGCCACCAGCGCAAGCAGCCGGCCGGCCTGGTCGGTTACGCCCATCGAAGCGGCGAGCGCAACGAGCAACCCCATTGTCCCCACGGCCGACCAGCGCAGGCGGATCATCCACGCCATGCGGTCGAGCTGCTCGCTTGGCCCTGGCGCAAGTCGACCGACAGTGGCGGCGCCGCGCGGGCTCTCGATGGAGAGGACAGCCATGGTCAAGGCACGCGGCAACTACCGTGCCGGCCTACGCCTGGATCGGCGTTCATGTACCGCGTTGCACAATGTGGGCCAAACCGGCGTGCCGCCAATTGCACATGATGGACGGGCCACAAATCGCGGTTGCGCGACCGATGGCACCAGAAATGACTGCTCCGTCGGCGCCGAGGCACGCGTGACCGCAACCGGTGTGTCCGCCAGGGACGCCAACGAGGGACCAGGCCAGGCGGGTCTGCGCCGACTTTTCGGCAACGGCCCACGGCCTGCGCGGGTCGTCACTCGACTACCTGGCTTGCGCACCTCGATCAGGCTGCGCCGAAATCCGGCACACGCCAGCCGATTTTTCGGCACTGCGCACGATCTATTGTCATGCCAAGCGGTTGTCGGTGAAGCGCTGAACTTGCTTGTTGTGCTTGCTTGCGAATCCGGGCACGAAATCAGGCCCAAAAAGCGACCGCGCCGGGCGGTCTCGCGGAACCCCCGGCGCGGCGACTGGATCGCGCCCTTTTGACGGGGCCAGTTTGAGCCTGGCTACTTGGTCTTTGGGCCTGGCTACTTGGTCAGGGTCTTGAGCCAGTTGGCGATGGCGTCCAAGTCGGCGGGCGTGCCCTTGAACTGCTGCTTGTGCTTGACCTTTTCGCCCTTCTTGACCTTGGAATCCATTTCGACTTCTATGTTCAGCCAGCTCTTGAACCAGGCGACGTCATGGTCTTTGCCGGTGCCAGACAGATCGACGATTTTCTCTTTTTCTTCGGTCGCGGCGATGCCTTCGCTCTTGACGGTGTGGCACTTGGTGCATTTCTGCTCGCTGAATAGCTCTTTGCCGCCAGCCTGCGCGGTAGCGGGAAGTGCGAGCGCCGCCACAACAAGTGCGGGCAGAATCGAGCGGAACATGATGGCCTCCTTGGGCTTCTTTGGTCGGCGGCGCTAACCGCGATGGTTGCAAGTGGGGCGGGCCGTTGCGGCTGCCTCGCTCAGGCGGGAATGCGGTCCCGCGCCCTGTGCAGGGCTGCAAGATTCGCGCCAAACCTTGAAGCGCTGCTAGCCCGGCAGCTGCCCTCCCTTTGGTCACCTGGGTCCTGAACCACAATAATTTCATAGATCAGAAAGTGCCCCCATCTTTCAGGCGGCCCGCTGAGCGAAATTGATTCAAATTTTCAATGGGTAGAAAGTGGTCGCCAAAACGGTCTAGGCTGCGCGTATGGGACACTTGGTCTTGCCCATTCCGACGGAACGCTTGGTCGCCCTCGCCGTGCTGGGACTGGTGCCCGCGATCGCGGCGGGTGCCTGGGCCCTGCTCGCGCAGGATGCGCAGGCGAGCCTGCCTGCGGTGTCGGCGCTCATTGCGCTGGATGTTGCCATTGGGCTGGTTGCCGCTGCTGATGCGTTGACCCGCCGGCGTCTGGCTGTCGAGGTTGCCCGCCACTGCCCGCCGGTGCTGTCAATTGGCCGGGCAAACCTGGCGCAAATCACCGTGACGTCGCGCATCGCTGAGCAGTTGACCGTGCAGATCCGCGATGATGCTGCCCACGATGTAGCTGTCGAAGGGTTGGCGGACGCCGCGTTGGTGCCGGCCAATGGCCAGACCGTGTTGCGTTACGCCCTCAAGCCCGCATGTCGCGGCGAGCGCCAGCTGGGAACGATCTGGCTTCGGTGGCCGACGCGAATGGGTCTCTGGCAGCACCAGCGCGGCTGGGCCGTCGAGCAACGGGTGCGGGTGTACCCGGACTTGCTGGCGCTGCGAACACGGCAGTCCTGGCTTGCTCCCGGTCGAGAGGCGACCGCGGCGCGTGCCCAACGCAAACGCGGTGGCCAGTCGGAATTCGAGCGCCTGCGCGAGTACAACCAGGACGACGACGTGCGCCGCATCGACTGGCGCGCGACTGCCCGGCGTCACGCGCTGATGGTGCGCGAATATCAGCTGGAGCGCGACCAGCGCATCGTGTTTGCGCTCGACATGGGCCGCTGGATGACCGCAGAATCATGCGGAATCCCGATCTTCGACCGGGCGCTCAACGCCGCGTTGTGGCTAGGGCAATTGGCGGTTCAAGCCGGCGATCATGTCGGGTTGGTGGCGTTTGATAGTCAAGTGCGCAGTTGGTTGGCGCCGGTAGGCGGACCGGGGGCGATGCGGCGCCTGGTGCGCTCCGCATTCGACTTGCACGCCTCACTGGTTGAACCCGACTACGAGACGGGCCTGACCGTCGTGCGAACGCGTCTGGCCAGGCGGTCGCTGGTCGTGCTTTTTACCCAGGTGCTCGACCCGACCCGCCGCGACGAGTTGGTGCGCGTGATCCGCGCCTTGCAGCCGCAACACCTGCCGGTGGTTGTTTCGCTGCGGGACGAGGCGCTGGACGGGCTGGCGACTGCGACCGCTTGGGATGGCCCAGACGCGCTCTACCTGCGCGGGACGGCAGCCTGCCACGTGCTCGAACGCGAACGGATCGCGGCGGAATTGCGACAAGCGGGCGCGATTGTGGTGCACGAGCGCGCGGAGAACCTAAACGCCGGTCTGGTTCGGCGCTATTTGGACATCAAGGTCCGGCAGTTGCTGTGACAGCGTCGAGCCAAAACGCGAACTGGTCGCCTTGCGCTCCGAAATTGCCGCGCCTGCTCAGTGGGCCCCGCATTCGCGTCCTGCATGCGACACGCCACTCTGCCGCCTGGCAGGGCGCGAGGTTCTGTCTACAGCAGCGCACGGTCGAACCGTTGCAGCCAGTTCAACCGCGTACCAAGGCGACCCGGTAGTCGCGCGGGCCGGGCACCGCGTGCTGGCTGCGCGGTCTGGCGCGCGCCACTGCCAACTCGGTCGCGGCATCGCCGGCGCGAAAGTGCAAAGCGATCAAGCCGCCAGCATGGACCAGCGGCCGTGCGCGTTCGACCCATTGCGCGGCCGGCCAAACAGCGCGCGCGTCGGCAAGGTCGATGGTCGCGGCCAGATCGCCGGCGGCAATCGCTGCGCCAAGCGATTGCTGGACGACCACGACCCGGTCGGTCAACTCGCACGCCCGCGCCGCGGTGCAAATAAACTCGGCGCGCAGCCGCCTGGGCTCGACAGCAAACACCTGCGCTTGCGGCCACACCAAAGCGTAGGTCAGCGCGGCCAACCCCGCGCCCGCACCGATATCCGCGACCCGCCTGGGGCAAAAGTCGACATCGTGCGCGCACGCGGCGACCGTCAGCGCCTCAAGCACGTGCGCGCATACGCCAGACGGGGATGGGTCGCCGACCAG
>CAXRHS010000833.1:0-3664 GCA_964230235.1 Myxococcota bacterium | reverse complement strand
CAATTGGCATGCCGATGGGCCTGCCCGCCATGACCGACGAAGAACTGGCGCTTTTGCGGACCTGGATCGAGCAAGGCTGTCCGGGGCCGAGCGAAGTCACCGGCAAGCCGGGATTCAACGACGGCTTTTTGGTGCCAGACGGACCGATTGCGGTCAACCACGGTTGCAACGTGCGCACGCCGACCGACCCGCCGCCCGCCTGGTCGTATGAGGCCAGCCGCCGCCACGCGCCCGATCCGCACGCCGCCACCCCGACGGGCGCCGCCACCCCGACCGGAAACTGAGTCCACCGCATGACCCAGCGGCTGTGGCATGTGCTCGGGATCCGCCACGGCGAAGGCGCGCGCACCGCCCGGCTGTTTGGCCTCATCTTGCTGCTGACGCTGACCGTGGCGCTGGCCAAAGCGGCGCAGCAAGGAATTTTCTTGGCCAGCGCACCGCGCGACCGCATCGCCGACGCTTTCGTGTTGTCGGCGGTGGTGTTGGCGCTGGCCTCGTTTGGGGTTTCGGCGCTGGCTGGCCGACTGGACCCGGTTCGGCTTTTTGTGCGCCTGTCGGTGGCGGTCGCCGCTCTTTTTGGTGCCGGCTGGTCGCTGTTTTGCTGGCGCCAAGACGCGCTGGCGCTGTATGTCCTGGTCGAAGCTTCGATTGGGGTGGTGGTGGTGCAGGGCTGGTCGGTCGCGACCGAAGCCTTGGACGTGCGCAGCGCCAAGCGCCTGCTGCCGCTGGTCGGCAACGCTGCCGGGCTCGGGTGGACCATCGGTGGCTTTCTGGCCGGACCGTTGGGACACGCCTTGGGGGCGGCGGCGCTGGTGCCGATCGCGGCCGGTCTGCTTGTGGGTGCCGGGCTGCTCGCGGCCTGGGTCGGTCGCGTCGACATCGTGCACGCGCGATCCGCGACCGGCAAAGCCACGCTGTGGGACTCGCTGGGCTCTGGCTGGCGGCAGTTGGGCGCCGAACCGCTGTTGCGGACGCTGGCGGTCCTGGCCACCGTCGGGTTGCTGACCGAGCAATTGCTGGACTACGTCCTGTTTGCCACCGCCCAGGCCGAGCTGCAGACCAAGGAGCGCATCGCCGCCTTCATGGGCGCCTTTTTTGGCGTGACCGGCGCAGTGTCGCTGCTGGCACCGCTGGTTGCCGGTCGGATTCTGGCGCGCCTGGGTAGCTCGGCGACCGCGCAGGTGCCGCCGGGCGCGGCGCTGGTGTTTGGGCTTGGCCTTGCTGCTCACCCCAGTTTTGCGGCGGCGGTGTTGGCGCGCGGTGCGTTTCGGGTTACCGAGAGCTCGCTCGGCTCCGCGGCGCGCGGCCAGATGCAAACGGCCCTGCCCGGCGCGGCGCGGGCGCAGGGCAATGCGTTGGTCAAGGGCGTGATTGCGCCCGCGTTCTATGCGCTGGGTGGGCTTGCGCTCAAGGCCGCACCGGGCGTGGACTTGCACGTGCTGGCGTTGGCCGCGGTCGCTTTGGGCGGTGCAGGCTACTACGTGGCCGGCGTGGTCTTGCGTCGCGCCTATGCGGGCCTTTTGCGCAAGACTGTCGACCACCGCACGCTCAACTTGGACGACGTGCACCGCCTGGACGATGAGGAGGTGCAATTGTGGTCCAATGAACTGTATTGCGGCGACCGCACCCGCGAAATCGTCGCCGCCGAGATTCTGGCCCAGTGCACCGCCAGCCCCAAAGCGCGCGCCGCCCTTTTGGGTGTTTGCGCTTTGCCTGACGCCGAGTTGCAGCGCCATGCGCTGGGCGCGCTGTGCCGGACCGCGCGGCCGAGCGACATGGGCGCCCTGTGCACGGCCTTGCGGCATGCGGCCGACCCTGAACTGCGGCGCACGGCGTTGCGCGGCCTGCTGCACGTCAGCGGCAGTTGGCAAATCGCGGTCCGCAACGCCAATGACGATGCGGCGGTGGATGTGCGCGCCCTGCGGCTGGTGGGTCAGGTCTTGCAGACGTGCAAAGCTGCGCCCGCGTGTGCAGGGCAGGGCTGCGATCGGCCGTGTGGCGCCGCCCTGGCCGAGCTGCGCGCGATGGCCGCCGACCCCGATCCGCAGCTGCGGGCGACCGCCTTGTGGGCCATCGGCGCGCTCCATGCCGGCGTCGAGGGCACGCTGGGATTGGCGCTGCAGGGCACGACCGACCCCGATCCAGCCGTGTATGCGACTGCCTTGACGACGCTCGCTGCGCTGCCGCATTCGCAAGCGCTGGCGGCGGTATTCGCAGCGCTCGACCACCGCACCCGCGCCCACTGCGCCGTCGACGCCCTCGCCGTGGTGCCAGATGGCCAGCTGCACGCGACCGCAAGCATCGTCAGCGGGCTGTCGGCGCGCGGCCAGGCCGCAGCGGCGGTCGCATTTGGGATGGCCAGCGGACCACACAGCGCGACGCTGCTCGCCCATCTGCTGGCCAGCGACCAGCGCTTTGTCCGCTACCGCGCCGCCAAGGCGATGGCCGCGCGCCAGCGGCACCATACGCTCGGCAGGATGCCGGTCGCGGCGGTCCAGGCTGCTGCGGAGGCCGAAATCCGCTCGGCCCTGCAAGCGATGCTGGTGCTGGCCGGCATCGCCCACCGCAACCGCGACCGCGTGCCGACAGAAGGAGGCCTGGGGCTGTTTTGCGGCGAAGTCGCGGCGCGCATCGCGCTGTGCCAGCGCCGCATGGCGACCCACCTGGCGTTGCTGTGCGATCCGCGGCTGGTCGAGCTGGTCTGGCAACACACTCGCAGAGGCGACCCCAAGCGCCTCGCCGCAGCCTTGGAACTGCTCGAAGGCGCGTTGCCCGAAACGTTGCGCGAAGACGTGCTCTTGGTCCTGGATGGCCAAAGCTTGCGCGAGCGCTACCGGGTGCTGCGTCTGCGCCCGGACTTGGACCAGTCTGCCGCCACCGACCCGTTGCAATGCGTGATGGGTCCGGCCGGCGACGATTGGCTGCGCACCTGTGCTGTTGTTGCTTTTGGAGAGACCATGGCCCGCACCCATCCCGAGCATTTTGCCGCCAGCAGCCGTCAGGTGCCGCTGTTGCAGCGCGTGCAGTTCTTGCGCGCCGTGTCGCTTTTCGATGCGGTCGCGGGCGAAGACCTGTTGCAAATCGCCTCCACGGCCAGCGAATTGTCGCTTGGCAGCGACGCCACGGTGTTCAGCAAAGGCGACCCGAGCCAGGACATCTACCTGGTGGTGCGGGGCAGCGTGGTGCTGGTGGACGGTGGCGCGCCGATTGCCACCGTTCGGCCGCCCGAGGTGTTTGGCGAGTTGGCGGCCTTGGACGGCGAGCCGCGGTCGGCTTCGGCCGTCTGTGCAGAAGCGACCACGTTGCTGCGCATTGCCCGGGCCGATTTGGACGAAATCATGGAGCGCAAGCCGCAGGTGGCGCGCGAGATTATTCGGGTGCTGGCGCGGCGGTTGCGCAACAGCACGGCGAGGCTGGTGCAGGCTTCGGGGGTCTGGAAGGCGTAGCCATTGCCGCAACCCCCGCCGGTTGCTACCGTGCGCCCCGCGCGCCGACCACCCGTTGCGCCGACAGGAACGCCCATGCCGCTTCGCACCACTGCCGTCCACCTGCTGGCCTTGGCTGCCTTCGCATGCCCCGCCTTCGCCGCCCCGCCTGCGGCCACGCTCTACGAACACCCCGACTTTGTCGGCATCGCCCAGGGCCTGCCGCCCGGCCGCTACGA
>CAXRHS010000832.1:0-3199 GCA_964230235.1 Myxococcota bacterium | reverse complement strand
CGGGTCCGGCAGCAGGCGCTCGACCATGGCGATGGCGCCGCTCGACGGGTCGAGCATCATGGCGTGCAGCGAGCCCTTGCCGAGCGCTGGCTGACCGGGCAACAGGTGGCGCAGGCGCGGCAGCACTTCGTGGGCGACATTGGGCGTGGGCGGCAACTGCGGGTCGTCGGTCTGCAACCCCAGCGCCTGCAGCAACCGCCGCGCCGGGTCGATGGTCAGGACCAGCACGCGCTTGCCTTGCAGCGCGTAGGCCAGCGCCAGCGCCGCACTGGTGGTGGTCTTGCCGACGCCGCCAGAACCGGCCAGCACCACCAGCCCCGCTTTCGGCAGATCCGCTGCCAGACGCACTGCGTGCTTCACGCTGGCACAGGGTCCTGGCCCAGCAGGCCAGCGATTTCGTCGATTTGCGGCAGCGGCAGGTCGCGTCGGAACAAGAACGGCACCTGCAGCACCCGGCCCTGGGCCGCGTCGCTCAGCTTGGGCAACAGCGCCAGCGCGCGCTGCCGGCGGTTGGCCAGCCAGCGCGCCGCCCACAGCGCGCCGTGCAGGCCACCTGTTGCAGCCAACGGCGGGTCGACGTGCAGCGGCCCCGGGTCGCTCGCGGGCACCACGCCGTTGAGCACCAGCGCCGCCGGCAGCACCCCATGGGCTTTGTGCAAAATCGCTTGCAGCTCCAGGGTCTCGACCACCGGCATGTCTTCGGGCAGCGTGACGAGCACCAGGCCCGCGCGCTGCGGGTCGAGCAAAAGGTCGCGCATGCCGCCTGCGTAGTTGTGGACCGGGCCCGAGCGAAACGCCTGCTGCAGTGTCCGCGGAATCTGGTACATGCCCTGCACAAAGCCGCTGGTCGGCAGATCGCAGATCGCCAGATCCCAGGTCTTGTCGCCGCGCGGACCGTGCAACTGCAGCATGTGCCACACCTGATACAGCACCAGGATCGGCTTGATGGCGGGCACGGCTTGGAAGAACGACTCCACCGCCTTGTTGCGCAGCGCGAGGTTGACCAGGGTCTCGACCTTGAGCTGTTGGACCGCGAAAAAGCGCAGGCTGTCCATGACGTCCAGCGCCATCACGTCCAGATTGGGCGCCACCCGCTGCGGCTGCGCGCCGACGTGGCGGACGCCAAACAGCGGACCCGCGCGCGACACCGACTCCAGTTCGACCAACAGCACGCGCTTGCCGCGCTGACTGGCGTGGCGAGCCAACGCCTGGGCCAGGGTCGACTTGCCGACGCCACCCTTGCCGGTCACCAACAGCAGCTCACGCTGCAAAAGATCTGCGCAAACCTCTGCCTGCGGCAGCGGCGCGGTCGGCGGATTGTGCGCGGGGGGCACGGTCATGGCCGGCAGCATAGCCGGTTGCCGGCGCAGTGCAACGGGCGCGCCCGGCGCGGTCAGGCGCCGGTGAACAGCAGGTCGAACGCGGCCAGGATCTCGGCGCGCCGGTCGGCGAGGTTGGCGATTGCGCCGACCAGATCTCGCCGATCGCGGGCTGCCAACTCTTGCACCAAAACCAACAGTTGTTCGTCTCCCAGGTCGACGCGCGGCGTCAGCACCGGCAAGATCCGATCGCGAAATGCCAAGCGCCGACTGAGCGGCACGACCATCCGGGTCTCAAGCGCCGCCAGCACGTTGGCTTGAACGTCCATGTAGAACGGGTAGGCCTCGGCGCTCGGTCCGCGATTGACGTACACGTCGAACTGGGCCATCACCACCGCCGAAAGCTGTCGCCAAACAGCCCGTGCTCGCGAAAGTAGGCGTTGTAGGTCTCAATCGCCTCGCGGTTCTCCGCCACCCAATCGGCCGCTTTTTGCGCCTCGACCTGCTTGCGCAACGCCGCTTCGCAAGTCGCCGACACGTTGATACCGGCGGCGCGGGCCTCAGCGACCAGAGCCGGGTCCATGGTAATGTTGACCGCCTTTTTGCGCACTTTGGCGGCGACAGGTTGCGACGGGGCGGAAGCGGCGAGCATGGCGGACCTCAATCAAACCTATGCGCATTGTATGCGCATCCCCGCGGTCATTCAACCGCCGCCAAACCCACCGCTGCCCAGGTAGGTCTTGATGAGGCCACACAGCGGCGAATCGGGGCAGCACACCGGGTCGGTGATGAGGTCGGGAGCCTGGTTCTTCCAGCTGCCCGGGTTGATGCACATCCGGTAGCCCTTGCTCGGGTAGTAGTAGGCCCAAAAGAAGCACATTTCCTTGTTGGCCGACTCGCCAAAGCCGACGCTTTTGGTGGTGGAGTTGAACCACGAGCAGCGGTACTGAAAGCCCTGACCGGCCTTGAATTCCAGCGGCGGGTCGTACACCGCCATCGGCGCCTCGGCCCAGTCGAACGGCTTGTCCTTGGGCGGGTACACCAGCGGCGCGTCGGTCGAGGTGCCGCCTTGGGCGAGCGCGATCTGCACATCGGTGCCGAGCGCATGGGTGTGACCGGTCGCCGCGAACACCTTGGTGCCCGGCCACACGTCGATGAAATTCCACGGCGTCGTCGTGGCCTTACCCGGCTTGAGCGAGAAATCCGGCGTGCCGTAAAACAGCATGTCGGCCTCGTTCTCGACCTTGTCCTTGGGCAGCGTACTGAACGTAATGTCAGCGCCTGTTTCGATGGCGTCCTTGTAGTAGTTCAAGTAGTGGGCCTCGATGCGAATCATCTGCTTGGCCGCGAACTTGAACGCCACCCCCTTGGGCAGCGTCAGCGTCTCGGTCGCCACCTGGCTGATCATCAGCGGCACATTGCCGCCCGACAGCGTCTCGGTAAACGGCGTGCACTTCTTGGGCTCGGGCTGTTCGACCGTCGCGTCGCTGCGGTACACGATGAGGTGGTGCGAGCCCTTGGCGAGCTTGCTGTGGATCTGGTGCACCCACACCTCGGTCTCGTTGTCCAAGCGCTTGAGAATGCAGCGAGTCGTCTCCTCCTTGGGCTGCATGGTCCACGGTGTCAGCCCGAGCTTGAGCTCGGTCGGGTAGGGCTTGACCGGTCCCGCGTCTGCCACCGCCGCGTCGCCGGTCGTGTCGGCTGGCCCGGCATCCCCAGCGTTCAGGGCGTCCGTCGGCGGCGGCGTCGCGTCCGCTTGGACTTCCACTGCAGCCACGTCGTCGCCGGCAGCCTCGCTTGCCCCACTCAAGCCGGTGTCGGCAGACGCAGTTACCTCTGCACCCGCCGCAACGTCGGTTGCCGCCGTCCCGCCGCCGCCC
>CAXRHS010000831.1:0-6508 GCA_964230235.1 Myxococcota bacterium | reverse complement strand
CATAACAGCAGCGGCCGCGGGTCGCTGCGAGGTGGACGATGGATCCTGATTTCTTGCGCGAGCTTTTGGT
This sequence comes from Myxococcota bacterium, assembly GCA_964230235.1. Classification (GTDB taxonomy): domain Bacteria; phylum Myxococcota_A; class UBA9042; order UBA9042; family UBA9042; genus SXRM01. Next base: position 6,438 of record CAXRHS010000831.1, on the reverse strand, counting down.
GCTCGCGGTGGTCAGTGGCCTGGATGTTGTCGGTTCCGCGGCGCTTCTGCGCGGACACAAGGCCGACCTGTCGCTGGTCGCCGCAACGGGCACCCGCCGGGCGCTCGCGCGCACCGATGGCGGCGAAGCCCGCTTGAACCGCCGCCGCAAGGCACGGTTGCGCGAAGCGCAGGCCCGCGGCGAGACCGCCGACGGCGACAGCGAAACCAGCGAAGACTAGGCCGCCACCGGCCACGGGCAGGGCAAGATGGACGGACAGGGTCTGGCCGCCGCGGCGTCGCATAAGCCGAGCGAAACCCGCGACGCGGTCGTCATCCGCTTTGCAGGCGACTCGGGCGACGGCATTCAGTTGACCGGTGCGCAGTTCACCGCGGCTTCGGCGGCCGTCGGCAACGACACGGCGACGTTCCCCGATTTTCCTGCCGAGATTCGCGCCCCGGCGGGCACACTCGCCGGTGTGTCGGGCTACCAGCTGCATTTCAGCAGCCGCGACATCCTGACGCCCGGCGACCGCGCCGATGTGCTGGTGGTGATGAACCCGGCGGCATTGGCGGCGCACCGCCGCTGGCTCAAGCCCAATGGCGTGCTCATTGCCAACCGCGATGCGTTCACCAGCAAGAACCTGGCGATGGCGGGCTACAAGACCGACCCGCTCAGCGACAGCAGCCTGGACGAGTACCAGCTGTATTGTGTCGACCTGTCGCGGCTGACCGGCGACGCGCTGCAAGAACTGGGCCTGTCGAGCAAAGAAGTCGAGCGCTGCAAGAACTACTTCGCCCTTGGCCTGGTGTTCTGGCTGTTCGAGCGCGAGCCCGACATCGTGCTGCGCGAAATCAACCAGAAGTTCGCGGCCAAGCCGGTGCTGCTCGACGCCAACCTGCGGGTGTTCCGCGCGGGCTGGGACTACGGTGAAAATACCGAGCTGTTTCAGGTCCGCTATCGGGTGCCGGCTGCCAGCGACATTGCGCCGGGCCGCTACCGCTCGATTTCTGGCAATGAGGCGACGGCGATCGGCCTGGTCGCGGCGGCGCAAAAGGCCGGGCTCGGTCTTTTCTATGGCAGCTATCCGATTACGCCCGCCAGCGACATCTTGCACTACCTGGCGGGCTACAAAGAGTTCGGCGTCCGCACCTTCCAGGCCGAAGACGAACTCGCAGCCGTGTGCGCGGCGATCGGTGCCAGCTTTGGCAACCAACTGGGCGTGACGGCGACATCGGGCCCGGGCATTGCGCTGAAATCGGAGGCGATCGGCCTTGCCGTCATGACCGAACTGCCGCTGGTCATTGTCGATGTCCAGCGCGGCGGCCCGTCGACCGGCCTGCCGACCAAGACCTAGCAGGCCGACCTGTTTCAAGCGCTGTACGGCCGCAATGGCGAATGCCCGGTGGCAGTGTTGGCCATTCAGAGCCCGGCCGACGCCTTTGCCTGCGCCTATGAGGCTTGCCGCGTGGCCATCCAGTACCGGGTGCCGGTGATGCTGCTCTCGGACGGCTCGATCGCCAATGGCGCGGAACCGTGGCGCATCCCCAATGTCAGCGAACTGCCGGCGATCGACGCCGCCCTGCTCGACTCGGCCGATAGCCTGAACGGCGAAGCGCTGCTGCCGTACGCGCGCGACCCCGAGACGCTGGCGCGGCCGTGGATCAAGCTCGGCGTGCCTGGCCTGGAGCACCGCATCGGCGGCATCGAAAAGTGGGACAAGACCGGCCACATTAGCTACGACCCGGCCAACCACCATGCGATGGTCAAACTGCGCCAGGCCAAGGTCGATGCGATCGCCAAGACCTTGCCGCCATGCGCGGTGACGGGTCCGGAAACGGGTGACCTGTTGGTGGTCACTTGGGGATCGCCGTGGGGCTCGGCGCTGACTGCCGCGCGCGAGCTGCAGGCCGAAGGCAAGTCGGTCGCCCACCTGCAGGTGCGCTGGCTGAGCCCGCTGCCGGCGGACCTGGGCGCAATCCTGGGTCGCTACAAGCGTGTTCTGGTGCCCGAGATCAACAACGGCCAGCTGGTCAAACTGCTGCGCGCGACCTATGCCATCGACTGCCAGGGCTACCAGCGCATCGCCGGTCAGCCGCTGACCGTGGGCGAGCTCAAAGCGGCCATGGTCGAGCTGCTGCCGTCGTAACTGGCGGGGAGGACACCAACATGACGGCTCCTGTTCGCACGGACCTCAAAGCCAAGGACTTCCAGACCGACCAGGACGTGCGCTGGTGCCCGGGCTGCGGCGACTACGCGATCCTGGCGGCGGTGCAGCGAGCGCTCGCCAAGCAGGGCCTACCCGGGCACATGATCGCCACGGTGGCCGGCATCGGCTGCTCGTCGCGGTTTCCGTACTACATGCACACCTTTGGGTTCCACAGCATCCACGGCCGTGCGCCGGCGATCGCCACGGGGCTCAAGATCGCGCGGCCGGACCTGCAGATCTGGATGGCGACCGGCGACGGCGACTCGCTGTCGATCGGCGGCAACCACTTCATCCACCTGCTGCGCCGCAATGTCGACATCAAGGTGCTGCTTTTCAACAACCGCATCTACGGCTTGACCAAGGGCCAGTACTCGCCGACCAGCGAATTCGGCAAGAAAACCAAGAGCACGCCGTACGGTTCGGTGGACCACCCGTTCAAGCCGGCGGCCGTCGCGATTGGCGCCGAGGCGGGGTTCGTCGCGCGCTTTATCGACGTGGACGCCAAGGTCGGCGCCGAGGTGCTGGCGGCGGCGGCGGCATACAAGGGCACGGCGTTCATCGAGATCTACCAGAACTGCAACATCTTCAACGACGGCGCCTGGGATCACCTGGCGGTCAAAGAAGTGCGCGCCGAGCAGACCATCCTGCTCGAGCACGGCCAGCCGATGGTGTTTGGTGCCAACCGCGACAAGGCGATTCGGCTGTTGGGCACGCGGCCGCAGGTGTTCCAGATCGGCCAGGACGGCTTGGGCGTGGGCGACGCGTGGGTGCACGATGCGCACGATGCCGACCCGGTGCGGGCGTTCTTGCTGGCGCGCATGGAAGGCCCGGAGTTTCCGACGCCGATGGGCGTGCTGCGCAGCGTGCAGCGGCCGGCCTACGACGAGCTGGTCAACGCCCAGGTGGCGCAGGTCGCGGCGCGCAAGCCGGCGGATTTGCAAAAGCTGCTCGACGGGCCGCATCCTTGGCTGGTCGGGTAGGCCCTGGTCGGCGGCTGACCGGCGGACAATGACCGGTCAGCGATTTTCCTGTTCCATCCTGCTGTTGCTCGCGGTGTCCTGCGCCGAGGGCGGTGCCGCGGGCACGGGTTCGCCCGCTGCGACGGCCACCGTCGACGCCGATGCCGGGGTTGGCGGTGACGCGGCCGCTGGCTCGGCAGACCGCGACACCGCAAGCCCGGCCGTTGCGACCGCTGGTTTGGTCGGCCAGTGGTACGACTGCTCCGGCGACCTCGCCTTGCGGCCAGAGGGCACTTTTGAGTGGCAATCGGCTGGGGACCCGTGCCTGGTGCGCGGCGGGTGGTCGGTCGCTGGCGCCACGGTCACGTTTCAGCCTACGGCGGTTGGCCCCGGCTGCGGCAAGCCGCCGGGGTGGCTCAAGTCGGGCGTCGGTGCGAGCGTTGCCGAAGGGGTGCTCACGCTGAGCGATCTGGCGATCTTTGGTGGCGGCCACCGCCTGGCCCAGGGCGCGGTGCAGCGGCAGCGCTGGAACCTGACCTGGGCTGGCCACACCGCCACGCTCGACCTGTGCCTGACCGGCAAGGGCACGTTTTTCGATGGCAAATTTGCCAGCCCGGATTGCGCGCTGTTGGCCTGCGCGGGCGTGGTCGGCCAGGTCAGCCAGGTCGGCAGCGAGACGCACGTGTGGTTGCAGTGCTCGGGCAATTGCCCGTGCGCCGGCGTGCTGGTGGCCAAGACCAAGACCGCGACGGCGATGGCGGGCAACTGGTCGATGGCGCACTGCGGTGGCGGCGACGACGGGCAGTTTGAGGCGGTTTTGGGGAAGTTTCCGGGGCCGTAACCAGCACGACGCTTGCCATGGGCGCCGCAGGGTCCGAACTGCAGATCAGGTCAGATGACCGCAAACCGCGGGTGTGCGGTATGAAGCGTGGATGATGCGCGCATGATTCTCCCGATCGGGTCAATTCGCAGGCAATTCGCGACCGCACAATCGGGAAGCGGGCAATTCGTTCCCTTTCGGGATCATTGTGCTACCCTTGCCGCGGCACGGGTCCCTTTTTCGGCCCCGCGCACCACTGGCATGCCCGATCGGGAGTCCATCGGCGCCTTCGTGCGCCGCCGCCGCAGCGCTAATCGGCTGACGCAACGCCAATTGGCCGACCTGTCCGGGGTCGGCCTGCGCTTCGTCTCCGAGCTGGAGCGCGACAAGGCAACCCTGCGCCTCGACGCCGTCAACCGTGTGCTTGCCGTTTTTGGCAAATGTGCCGGCGTCGTAGATTCGCCGCGCGAAGAACTCGACTTGGAGGATTGACCATGCGCGCTACCGCCGTGTCGATGGATGGCGTGCTGGCGGGCCGGCTGAGCGAGTCGCCAGCGGGCGTCGAATTCCGCTATGAGCCCACGTGGCTCGCCAATCCGAACGCTGTCGCGGTTTCCCTGCACCTGCCACTGCGCTCCGCGCCGTACCAGTGGCCGCGCCTGCCGCCCTGCTTCACCAACCTGCTGCCCGAGGGTTGGTTGCTCGACCTGTCGCTGGCCAAACTCAAGATTGCGCCCGAGGACCAGTTTGGCTTGCTGGTCGCGGTGTGCCGAGACTGCGTTGGCGCGGTAGAGATTGGCCCGATGGTGGACGACCGCCCATGACCGCATGCCCCCTGTCATTGCGTGAACTGACGCCTGGTGAGTCGTTTGACCGCGATGCCGCCGTGCGATTGTTTGGTGTCGCGCAACTGCCAAGTATCGACGTGGAACTGGCCAAGCTGCAAAGCGTCGCGCTGGCCATGATTGGCACGACGACGCTGTCTGGTGCGCAACGCAAGTTGTCGGTGGGGCTGGACACAGCGCGCATGACGCTGCGCGTCTCTGCGGCAGGCCGGCAGTTCATTCTCAAGCCGCCGACCGACCGGTTTGCGCACTTGCCCGCCAATGAACACGTGACCATGCGGCTGGCGGCGCTGGCAGGCTTGACCGTTCCAGAGCACGGGCTCTTGGCGCTGGCCGACGGCGCGTTGGCCTACCTGGTGGCCCGATTTGACCGGCCGCCGAATGGCGGCAAGCTGGCGGTGGAAGATTTCTGCTCACTGGCGCTGCGGCACCCGGCGGATAAATACAGCGGTTCGGCAGAGTTGTGCGCACGCATCGTGCGCCGCTTTGCCAGTGAGCCTGCCTTGGCCTTGCGCGACCTTTTCCGTCAGTTCTTGTTCGCGTGGTGGTCCGGTAACGGCGACCTGCATCTGAAAAACCTTGCGCTGTGGCGCGATCGCGAGGGCCAGGTCGGGCTGTCGCCGGCTTTCGATTTGGTCAACACGCGTCTGCTTTTGCCGGCCGACCGCCTCGCGCTGACGATTGGCGGCAAGTCCGACCACCTGACGATCGGCGACTGGCGCAAGTTTGGGGCGTACTGCGGGCTGTCTTCGCGCGTCACTTCCGATGTGGCGACGTCAATTGCGTATGCGGCCAAGGAGGCACCGGGGTTGATCGCCCGCAGTTTCCTGCCGGAGGCTGACAAGGCGGCGTATGTCGCGCTGCTAGCCGAGCGCGGTCAGGTTGTCAGCGCTTTGGTTCAGTAGAACGGTCTGCGGAGCCAAGCACCGCAACGCCAGCGTCTGCCATTGCAACTACACCCCAACCCGCCCCGCGACCGCCGCAAAAAACGCCTCGCGCACAGCCGCCACGTCGCCCGGCATCGTCCCACCGGCCTGCGCAAAATCGGGCCGCCCACCGCCGCGACCGCCCAGAAGCCCAGCCAGGCCGCTCACGACCTGCCCCGCCGGCACCTGACCCGCGGCGTCTTTGGTGGTCGCCACCAGCAGCAGCGCCTTGCCGTCGCCCTGGTCGGCCAATAGCGCCACGACGCCAGTGCCAATACGGTCGCGCACCTGGTCGCTGAGCGTTCGCAACGCCCCCGCATCGGCGCCCTGCACGGTCTGGAACACGGCGGTCAGCGCCCCCAGCTTGCGTTCGTCGGCCGCAGCAGCGCCCTCGCCTGACAGCGCCTTGCCTTTCCACTTCTCGGTGGCCTGGTTGGCGGCCTTGAGCTCGGCTTGCAGTTTCTCGACGCGGTCGCCGAGCCCTTCTGGTTGACCGCCCAAGCGACGCAACAGGTCGCCCAACACCGTTGACTGTTGCCGCACCAGTTCCAGGGCTTGCAGGTGGCAGACGGCCTCGACGCGGCGCACACCCGACGACACCGCGGACTCCGTGACAATCTTGAAGAGGCCGATGTCGCCGGCCCGCGACACGTGGGTGCCGCCGCACAGCTCCACCGAGTCGGCGATGGTCATCATCCGC
>CAXRHS010000830.1:0-3151 GCA_964230235.1 Myxococcota bacterium | reverse complement strand
AGCCCAAGAAGTGGCCGATTTCATGGGCGATTACCAGACCCCACACCTCCCCTGGATACGGGGAGTCGGGCGGCAGCGTCAGCGCCTTGGCGAAGTCCGCCTCGTTGAACGCGACCGCCATGCCGCTGACGCGCGCCCCCGCCATGCCTGAAACGCCAGCGAGCTGCGACAGGCCGGTCGCGACGGGCACCCCCTTGTGGTTGAGCGCGGAGACCAGCACCAGTGCCGGCCGCGTGCTATTGGGGCGCAGCTGTGCGGCGGCCTGGTAGACCTGGGTCAGTTCGTTGTCGCTGCCGTTGCTGCCAACGTTGTCGAGCACTTTGAACTTGGCGCCGTCGTCGCCGCCGATGTCAACAAAGTCGACCTGGCCCAGTTCGATGTTGCCCGACTTCCAGATTGCGTTGATCTTGGACGCCATCTGCTGCCATTGCGGCGAGGTGGCCAACTGCGCGCACGGCATCGGCGCTCCGCCTGCGCAAAAGACATCGAAATCGAGCACGCCTTTGCCGTTGGGCGGCAACTCCGGCCGCGCCAATGCGCCCATGTGCACCCAACCTGCCAGCGGCTTTCCGGTGTATTTCAACGGCAATTCGGTCGCACGTGTCGCGCCGACCTTCCATGGACCGGGCAGCACGCTGATCTGCGGCGCCATCCCCAGTTGCACGGTGGCGTAGCCGATGCCGACGAACGACCGGTTGTAGCTGGTTGCCCAGGCGCCCGGCGAAATGCACTCGACTCCGGACGGCGACGTCAGCGACTCGGCCCACACAAAGGCCCCAAGCTGGCCAGGGTCAGGCAGCTCAGTCAGCAGCAGCGCCATGCCCGCGTTCTTGCTCGGCGCCTGGTAGGTGCGGGTGGGGGCGGGCCCGAGCAGGCCCTGCAGCTCGACAATGCCCAGGTCGGTCCACTGCTGGTCGGGGCGCAGGTTCGGTGTCGGGTAGCAGCCCTCTTCGTCGATGTAGCCGTCGAGATCGTCGTCGATCTTGTTGCCGCAAACCTCTTTGGCAGGCGGAGCAGCGTCCGCGACTTCCGTCTCGGCCTTGGTCTCCTTGGGCGTGTCAAAATAGGGCACGTCGATAATGAGTTCGCCTGGTGTATCCGGGCTGAAACCGACGTCGGCGTCGAGCGCTGGCCCGTCGTCTTGCACCCGGTGGCACGCGGCAACCAGAACAATACAGCACAGGATTTCAGTAACTTGCAATGTAGGCCCGCACTTCATGCGCGCAGTATAGCGCGGTTGCGGCGCTGCGGGTACGGGTGTCCTCCTGCGCGGCAACCGCTACCCGACCGCTTCGCCGGCCAAATCGAGCGCAAACCACTGCCGCACGCTGCGCTCGGGTTGCCCCAGCGCCCACATCGCCTTGGTCGCAGCCGCCTCAAAAGTCATGTCGCCCGCTCCGATGGCGCCAACGTCGAGCAGGGCGCGGCCATTGGGGTACAGGTCGAGGCGAGCCCGACCGCGCAGACACTGCGTGGTCACCACCACATCGGTGCCGCGCGCGACCAGCCGACCGATCGCACCGGCCAGGCCCGAGCTGCCCACAATCGGCACGTTGCCCATGCCGAATGCCCGCACCAGCACAACCCGTACGCTGCCCTGCGCTTGCGCGAGCATGCCGTCGAGCATGGCCGGATCGAGACCCGGAAACACGGTCATACCAAGCACGCCAGATCCCAGGTTGCGCGCGAGCGCAAAGGGTTGCGTCGGCGGGCGAATGCGTGCCGCGTCCAGGTCGACCGTCACGCCAATGCGGCCAAGTGGCACTTCATTGGGCGAGTCGAACGCCTGGTAGTCGTTGGCATCGACCTTGGTCGCACGGCAACCGCGCAGCACGCGATCGCCAAAGACCACCACGACTTCGGGCAGGTCGAGCGTCGCGCACTCGACAGCGGCGGCCAGGTTCGCGCGCGCGTCGGTGCGCCACGCCTCCAACGGTCGCTGCGACCCGGTCAGCACCACCGGCCGGTCCAGGCCGCGCAGCATGTAGGCCAGCGCCGACGCGGTATAGGCCATGGTATCGGTACCGTGGATGACGACCACGCCGTCGCAACGCGGCCCATCTGGCGCGGCAAGCGCACGGGCGATGGCGTCGGCAAGCTGCTGCCAATGAGCGGGGCCGACGTCGCTGGAATCCAAGTTCCACGGCGCAACCAGGTCAATGTCCGCAATTTCGCGAAGCTCCGGCACGCGGGCGAGCAGTCGCTGCAGGTGATCGCGCGGGCCAAGGTCGAGGCGACGGCCTTCTGGCAGCGCCATACCCAGGGTGCCGCCGGTATGGAAAAGGACGATGCGCTTGGAAGGCACGGGTTGCGCTTGGACGCGAATGTGCAGACGTCAGAAGTGCGCGGCCAGCGTCAAGCGTGGCTCAAAGCGCAATGTCGTGACCTCGGCGGTGCCGTCGGTGCCGGGGCTGGCGTACTGCTCTTTGTCCCAGTTGTAGTACCACTGGTTGTAGCTGGCCTTGACCATGCGCAGGTCCAGGCCCAAGGCAAAGCCGCCCTTGGGCTTGGGTTTCCACTCCGTCTGCAGGCCGAACGGCATCGCCGGCCCGAGCCACGCTTTGGCCTTGTACTCCGGCTGAATCTGGTTTTCGTTGTACGCGAGCACGTCGATCGGCGTGTAGCCGCCGTACAGCTTGATGTCCACCGGCAGATCTGGGCGGACGAAGCGCAAGGGGTGCAGGCCGGCCAGGAACGACACGCCGCCACCGCCCGACATCGACTTCTTGTCGGTCGAGATGGTGCCGTGCGCGGCGATGTCGAGCCACAGGCTGGCATAACCGGCCACGTTGTAGCCCAGCTGAATCATGGCCGCCATGCCCGACCCGACATCGGTGCGCACCAGTTCATTGTAGTTGACCCCAAACGGCTTGAGGTCTTGGACCTTGAACGAGCCCTTGTACTGCTGACCGTGGTACTCGATGGTGCCTTTGACGGCCGGAATTTCTGGACCGGGCTGGCCGCCGTGGCTGGCATAGCCAAAGCCGAACTGGAAAAAGAAGCCGGCCCAGATGGAGTCTACCGGCGCATTTGGCGCCTGCAGTTCGTCGGTCGATGGTCGTTTGGCCGGCGCAACTTCGACCGGCCTAGCCGGCTCCGCTGGCCGGGCGGGCTCCGCCGGCTTAGTCGGTTCGGTCGGCTCGGTTGGCTC
>CAXRHS010000829.1:0-4307 GCA_964230235.1 Myxococcota bacterium | reverse complement strand
CGCGGGCTGTGGATCGATGGCGTCCAGCGGGCCGGCTTGACCGTCACCGCCAAGGCGACGACGGTGCAGTTTGCCGAATCGGTCATCGCCGCCGTGCAGGGATCCGCCGCGGCCAACGAATTTGGCCGCGGGGTGGTCGTCGAAGCTGGCGGCGCGCTCGCCGCCCACGATGTCCGCGTTTCGGGCTGCCGCGACGCCGGCGTTTTTGTGTCCGGAAGCGGTTCGGCGCTGACGGCGCTCGGCATGCTGGTCGACGGCACGCTGGCCAATGCGGCCGACCAGACCAGCGGCCGCGGCGTGCGCGTGCGCCAGGGTGCCAAGGCGACCCTGACCCAGGTCCGCATCAGCGGCAACCGCGACTTGGGCCTTGCTGCCTTCGACGCCGGGACGACGGTTGCCGCGACAGGGCTCTTGGTGGACGGCACGCTGCCCCAGGCCTCCGACAAGGATTGGGGCTACGGTCTGGCAGTGGCGGGCGGCGCCAAAGTCACCCTGACTGGCGCGCGCCTGACCGCAAACCATAGCCGCGGCGCCGCGGTGCAGGACGCCACTTCGACCTTGGAACTGCGCGCCGTTGTTGTCGACCAGACCAACCCGCCTGCCGCGGTCGGCGCGTCCGCGGCGGGTGTCGAGGCCACGGCGGGCGGCACGCTTGTCGTCGAAGGCCTGCGTGTTTCCGGCAACCGCGGGTTCGGCATCTACATCGACGGCGAGGGCAGCCAGTTTTCGGGCACGGCCGCGCTCGTTGACGCAACCAAGCCCTATGCCACCTCCGGCGCGTTCGGCCGCGGCGTACAGGTGCAGGCCGGGGCGCAGGTGACATTGGCGCACGCCCGCCTCACCGCCAACCACGACGCCGGCTTTGTCGTCGCCACCAAGGCCAGTGCGACGCTCAGCGATGCCGTCGTCGACGGCACCCTCGCCCCGGCCAGCGACGGTCGCTGGGGTACTGGCGTCCACGCGGGCAAGGGCGCGACGCTGGTGCTGCGGCGTGCGCGGTTGGACGGCAACACGCTGGTCGCCTGGTGTCGCGCGGCGCGGGCACCGTCGTCTCCGCGCGGCAGGTCACTGTCCATGCTACCCAAGCGCAGCCGGCCGATGGCGTGGGCGGGCTTGGCGTTGCCTGTGAGGCGGGCGGCCAATTGGATCTCGGCGAGGCCCGGGTCAGCGGCAACCGCCACGCCGGCCTCGCGCTTGCCGATGCCCCCTCCGCACTGCGGGCCTGGGGCGTGCTGATCGACGGGACCCTGCCGGACGCCACCCAATCGAACCCGGCCAGCGCAGCGGTGCAATTGACCGGCGCCGGGGTGGCGGGCGGCTTCGGCGGGCGGCTGTTGCTGGCCGGCGTACGGGTCATTGCCAACCACTCGGCAGGCGTCGCCCTGAGTCAGGGCGGTGAGACCACGCTTGTGGGCGTCGCCGTCGAGGACCACGTCGTCAATGCCGCCGGCCACGCGGGTGTCGGGCTGATGTTTGAAGCGGGCCAGACACCGGTGCAACTGCTGTCGGTGCGCAGCGCGCGCAACCGCGCCGCAGCCGTGGCCCTGCACGCCGCTCCCGCGACGCTGGACGGGTGTGTGCTGGCCTTGACGCAAGAGGGCAAGCTTGCCAAGGCGGATAGCACGGGCAAGCCAACTGGTGGCTTTGTTGCCCTTGCCGACGGCCTGGTCGCCGGGTACACGACTGGCGTCACGATTGCGCGCACCCTGGCGATCGGCAACCCGCGCGCCGGCTTGCTCCTTGCGGGCAGCAAAGGCCTGTCGATGACGGGGGTACAGGCGAGCGGCGGCCTCTACGGCGTGGCGCTGGAACAGACTCTCAAGCCGGCGTTGGGTGCCTCCTGGGTTCAAGGCAGCGTGGCGGCAGTCGCGTCCGACACCGGCCTGGACGTGCCGGCGGCGCCGGTGGTGCTCAAGCTGGCCGTTGAATGAGTGGCATGAAATGATACTCGGTGGCCTTGATCACTGAGCCGACGGCCCTGCAACATGCACGTTCTACGCCGCCTGCGGCCGTAGCGACTCCTGATCGAGTACCAATCGGCTGAATAAGCAGGAATCACATGAGACAATCTGTTTTGGTGCTGGACCGCGGTAGCGCCGCCACGGGCAACCGCATCGCGCGCGGGTTTCGATGGTCTCGGTTCGCGGCGTGGTTGTTGAGCGTCAGTGGCGCCCTTGGACTTGGCTGCGGCGACGGCTTGCAAAAGCCCGAACTGCACGAAGCCGCCAGCGGCTTCGACCCAAAGAAGCACGGATTTTCGTTTGAGAACTTTGCAGGTTTCGTCTCGACGGCGATTTTCGACCAGTGGTCGATGCGCCGCATGTACGGCGACAACGTTTGCCTGCAAATTCAAGGCGACGAATGCGAATTGCGCCCCGAGGCGCAGGCATTTGCCGACCAGGTCAACTCGGCTACCAGTGGCGGCTTGTGCGAGGGTTTCGCGGCCCTGCCAGCGCTGAACTACGCCAAGAAGGTCAAGCTGGCCGAACTTGGGGTCAAGTCCGACCCTTTCCTCATCAGCCGCGAAGAGTTGTCGCTCATCGACCGCGAGATCGCCTACTGGTTCGGCACGCAGCTTTTGCCCTCGGTCAAGAACGGCACCAAGCGCGTCACCGGCCGTGAAGCCGTTGAGATGCTCGGCCGGGCCTTCAAGGACACGCCGGACAAGACCTTTCGCTTGGGCATGGTGCGGTTGAACGCCAAGGGGCAGGCCGAGGGTGGCCATGCGTTGTTGCCCTACGCCACCAAGCGCATCAGCGACAGCAGTTGGAAGATCCTGGTCTACGACAGCAACCACCCGGCCGAAGAGCGTGCGGTCGAGGTCGACACCGTCGCCGACAGTTGGAAATACGTCGCCGCCACCAACCCCAGCGAACCCGCGGGTTTGTACAGTGGCAAGGGCAAGAAGAATCGGCTCTACCTCATCGACAACGACCTGCGGGTCGGCAAGCAGCCGTGTCCGTTCTGTCCTGGCGGCACTGGCGGATCGCAGACCATCATGAGCTTTGGCGCGATCATGGCCAGCGTGCAGACCGGCAGCGGCGGCAGCGCCGGCAACACCGACGAGGGCTTCAAAGACGAAGACAAGGGCGCGAGCGCCACCCCGGTGTATGGCCTGCAAGGCAGCGACAAACTGCTCGGCGACCAGTTGCCGCTGGCGATCGATGTGCCAAAGGGCGAAAAGATCCAGGTCATCGCCAAAAGCGTCCAGGCGCAAGTGGCCAAGCTGATCGGCGGCAAAGACCCTGGCGCGCAAGTGGTTTCGGTGGTGGCGCTGCAGGGCGACGGCGCGTTCAGCAGCCTCAAGGCCAAGGGCGGCACGGCAACCGAAATCAAGCTGCAAAGCGATGGTCCCGGCAAAGTCGTGGTGTCGTCCGACAGCAAGGACCCGATCAAAGTCGGGGCCGGTCTGGTGACTGCCGATGGCAAAGCGGTAGCGGTGTCAATTGAAGTGACGGGAAATACAGGCAATCAGGCGGTCGGTCTGGTGCTGTCGCCCAAAGATGGCGCCACCCAGGTCGATCTGCCCAACGGCGGAACCGCCACGGTGGCGATCGCGGTGTCGTCCGCGCAGGGCAAGACGACCTTTACGGGCACGGTGACCGCCGATGCAGGCGACAAGGTCGCCATCGACGTCGCCGCGATGAAACCGGGCGAGCCGCCGCCGGCCGGCAAAGACAAAGACGGCGACGGCAAGCCAGACGACCCCAAGCCGCTCAAACCGTGCAGCGAAGATCCGGCCTGCGCAGGCAAGAAAGGCGATAACGACATCGTGCCCGACGACCAGGACAACTGCCCGGATGTGGACAACCCGGACCAGGCTGACCTCGACAAGGACAAGAAAGGCGACCTGTGCGACGAGGACGCCGACGGCGACGGAGTGCCCAAGCCGATCGACTGCAACGACCTGGATGCCAAGCAGAACGGCCCTTGCTCGACCGGCGCGACGCCGGACTGCAAGGCCGACAGCGAATGCGTTGCACCGACCGGCGCGTGCTTTGTGGCCAAGTGCGAGGCCGGCAAGTGCGCAGTGGGCGCGGCGCCGGACGGCAAATCCTGCGACGACGGCAACGGTTGCACCGAAAGCGACACCTGCCAGGCTGGCAAGTGCGCGTCCGGTACGACCAAATCGTGTGACGATGCCAACCCCTGCACCGCCGAGGCGTGCAAGGACCACCAGTGCGCGACGACGCCGGTGGACATCGCGTGCAGCGACGGCAATGCCTGTACGGTTGGCGACGTCTGTGCCAAGGGTGCCTGCGCCCCCGGGGCCAGCCTGGCCTGCGCCGACGGCAACCCGTGCACCG
>CAXRHS010000828.1:0-2875 GCA_964230235.1 Myxococcota bacterium | reverse complement strand
GTGATCCGCGATTCGGCAGCAACGCCGAAGTCCAAGCGCGCCGGGTTCGCAGCGTGCTGTGCGCGCCCATCGTGCGCCAAGGTCGCGCTGACGCGGTCATCTACTTCGAGAACAACGCGACGACCGACGCCTTCTCGGCAGATCGCTTGCAGGTGCTCAGCATGCTGAGCGTCCAAGCCGGCACGGCGATCGAAAACGCCGACCTGTACCGCAACCTCGAAGACAAGGTTCGCGAGCGCACGGCAGAACTGGAGCGCCAACGCGGTCAACTTGCGGAAGAAAAGGCCAAAAGCGAAGAACTGCTGCTCAACATCTTGCCTGCAGAGACCGCGCGCGAACTCAAGGCGACCGGGCGTGCGCGCGCTCGGCGCTTTGAGGGCGTGACCGTGCTTTTCGCCGACATCGTCGGCTTTTCGGCGGCTGCGGCGGCGATGGATCCCGAGGCATTGGTCAGCGAACTGGATGACTGCTTTCGCGGCTTTGACGCAATCTGCGAACGCCATGGCATGGAGAAGATCAAGACCATCGGCGATGCCTACATGGCCGCTGGGGGCGTACCAGAGCCCGGTCGGGGCACGGCGCACCAGGCCGTGCAGTGCGCGTTGGACATGCAGGCCTTCATGAACGTGCGCACCGGCAAGGCGCCCTTCCGCGTGCGCCTCGGCCTGCACACCGGTCCGGTGGTCGCCGGTGTGGTCGGCAGCCGCAAGTTTGCCTGGGACATTTGGGGCGACACGGTCAACGTCGCCGCGCGCATGGAGCAGAACGGCGCCGTCGGCCGCGTCAACGTCTCGGCGGCGACCTGGGCGCTGGTGCGGCAGGATTTCGCGGGCGAGTCGCGTGGCGCGATCTATGCCAAGAACATCGGTGAACTGGAGATGGTGTTTGTCGACGGGCCGATTGGGTCCGCTTGAGCGTGTATCGGCGAGCGCAGTCGCGCAGCCTGGCGCAGTGCCAGAGCAAATCGACCGGGTTTTTCATGCACGCCCTACGCCTGCACAACGCCCAAACGAAGTGCCTGCTTGACCAGGTCGGTCTTGCTGTGCGCGCCGAGCTTCTCCATCAGGTTGGCGCGGTGCCGATTGGCAGTGTGTAGCGAAATTCCAAGAATTTTAGCCATCTCTGGCCCGGTGCGCCCCTCCGCTATCAGGCCCAGCACTTCCCGTTCCCGGGCCGTCAGGAGCGCCAATTCCGCCGGTTCGTTGGGTTCGCTCGGGTGCAGCGCAGCGTCGACGACCAGGTCCGCCACCGACGGATCGAGCCAGGTTCGCCCTGCCAGTACCGCGCGCAACGCTGCGACCAGATCGCGGGCCGCCGCCACTTTTGGCAGGTACGCTTTTGCGCCAAGCTTGAGCGCGCGAATCACATAGGCGCGATCCGTGTACTGCGACACAACGGCCGTCCTGGTCAAGGGGCTGGTGGCATGGAGCTCGGCCAGCACGTCCATGCCACTCAAGTCGGGCATCGAGACGTCGAGGACCAGCAGATCGGGCTGAAGGCGCATGCACAGCTGCAGCGTTTCGCGGCCTGAGGCAGCCTCGCCCACGACTTGCGCTTCGGGCATGCGAGCTTCCAGCAGGCCGCGGATGCCTTCGCGCACCAACGTGTGGTCATCCGCCAGCACCAGCTTCGCCAGATGCGCCACCATGGTCACCTCCGCCCTGCCCGGTCGGCAGTGGTACCTCAAAGGCGATGCGCAGTCCACCGCCAGTTGGGGTTGAGAACGCAACACTGCCGCCCGCCTGGACGATGCGCTCGCGGATGCCGAGCATGCCCCAGCGCGGTCGCGCCGCCAGGTCGTCGAGCCAGCGCAAGTCCATGCCGCGGCCATTGTCTTCGATGTAGCCCAGCAGGTGGTCGCGCTCGAAATGCAAGTGCAGCGTGACTTTGGTTGCTTGGGCGTGGCGAACCACGTTGGTCGCCGCCTCTTGAAACACCCGGTAGACCGCGTTTTCCACATCTTGCGGTACGCCGGTATCGTTGCCCTGGACCTGCAAGGCGAACTCGATCCCGGACGACTGCAAGACGTTCTGCGCCGTCGTGCGAACGGCCTCGACCAGGCCGAGGTCGTCGAGCACCGCTGGTCGCAGGCGCCGCACCAGGCGGTTGATGCCGTCAAGTGTGCGCTGAACCAAAGCCTTGGCGCGCTCCAGATTGGCCCGCTCCTGCGCCGCGTTGCCATCTGGCAGGGTCTCCAGCACCAGCAACAGGGCTGTCAACTCCTGGGCTGTCTCGTCATGGATCTCGCGGGCGATGCGCTTGCGCTCCTCGGCCTCGGCCTCGAAAAGGTGGCGCAGCATGCGGTTCTTGCGATCCTGCTCGGTCCGCAACTGGTCGTAGAGGATGGTGCGCTCGACGACAGACTGCACTTGCGCGGCCAGTACCGCGAGCGTCGGCGATTGACTACGAAGTGCTCGAACATCGCCAAGAACTCGGCTTCGTCAGGGCGCACATGCAGCACGGCCGCTAGCCCGCCCTCGCCCAGCTTGCGCGCGCGCACTAGCAACACGCGGTGGCGACCATCTTTGCCCTTCCATAGATCGCTGGCGACCAGCTTGTCTTTCTTTTCGGCGCGACGCAGGGCCGGCAGCAACACCTCGACCTTGGCAAATCCGCCGGCGCCGACTTCGTGGCCGACCAACTGCCGACGGTGGTCAAAGACCGCAATGCCGTCGACACAACCGTTTTTGCCAACCGCAGTGCGCAGAGCGCTAGCGATGGCCTTGGGATCGCCTGTGGCGGCGACGACCTCATCGAGGGCCTGATCCAACAGGCGTGACTTCGCGCCCATCTTCTGGTCGATGGCCCCAGCCACGCTGCGCGCAAACAGCAGGTTCTGGTGCAGCGAGTGGTCGATGGCGCGCCGAAAGCTCCA
>CAXRHS010000827.1:0-6253 GCA_964230235.1 Myxococcota bacterium | reverse complement strand
AGTGTGTGCGCGTCGTCGACCGCGTACAGGACCGCAGCCAACCCGCCAAGCCCCGGACCCAGGGTGTGCAGCAGCAAGGTCGCCACGCCCGCGACCACCAGCGCATACAGGGCAATCGAAATCGCGTGCGACACGCTCGGCCAGTCCGCCAGCTGCATGTGATCCAGGTAGGTCAGCGCACTGGCCAGCGGACGAAAAAAACGCACCCGCAGTTCGGGGTGACTGAACCACGGGTAGCCGATGTCCTGGGCCTGGCGCATGCGCACCGGGTCGCCATTGCCGAAGTCGTAGAGGTTCCACCAGGCGAGACCGCCGGGCACCTTGCCCTGCACCATCGCGGCGTGGCCCCAGTCGTCGATAATCGTCCCAGCATCGAGCGCCGGCAACGCCACCAGCGTGGCGAGCAGCACCGCCAAAAGACGCGGCCGGGCCATCCATGCGCGCAGGTTCAGCATCGGGCGCAGTCCGGCCGGGGTGCGCAATCCGGCGCGGAGCAGTGTGACCGGGCCGCGCAAAATCGACAACCGCGACGGCCCGTGCCATGCTCTGGCCCATGCTTCGCGCCCGCATTGCCGCAACAGCCGCCTACCGAGCCGGGTCGCCTCGAACGACACGGGAATTGGCCGCCGCAAGCGCCCAGACGCGACCCATTGCCGAAATCGAGGCGATGATCGGCATCCAGAGTCGCTACTTTGCCGACCCGGGCGACACCACCGCCAGCCAGGGTGCCAAGGCCGTGCAGCTGGCCTTGGACAAGGCGGGCATCGCCGCGCGCGACGTCAAGCGGCTGATCCTGACCAATTCCACGGGCTTTGACATGATGTGCCCGGCGACCAGCAATGCTCTGTGCGACATTCTGGGGATGGACGGCAGTTGCGGCGCGGTTGACCTGAACAACGCGTGCGTCGGCTACCTGAACGCGTTGGATTACGCCGCGCGGTTGGTGCACACCGGCATCGCGCCTGTGGTGGTGGTGGCGAGTGAGCTCGGAAGCCAGCATATTCGCCCGGACGACCCGCGACCGTATTTGATTTTCGGCGATGCGGCGGCGGCCGCCGTCCTGACGGCACCTGAACCGGGCGCGGACGTGGGGTTTTCAGCGACGCATTTTGGCAACCGCGGCCAATACCGCGACAGCGTGGTGATGCGCCACGCCAGTTTGACCGGCCAGCGCGAGACCCTGCAATTCCTCAAGTCTGGGAAAGACATCACCAAACTGGCCGTGCTGGGCCTGCGCGAGGTCGCCGACGATGTATTTCGCCAGTCGGGCTTGAACTGGAACGATATCGACTGGATCGTGCCGCACCAACCCAACGGCGCCATGCTCGGCGACATTGCAGCACTTTTTGGCATTGAGCCCGAGCGGATGGTGCCCGTGGTACAGCACCTGGGCAATGTCGGGTCGTGCTCGACGGCCTATGGTTTGGCAGAGCTGTACTCAACGCGCGACGTGCGCAAAGGCCAGAAAATCCTGCTGATTGGCGTGGGCGCTGGCTTGAGCTACGGGGCGCTGCTGTACCACGTGGGCTGATGCCGGTCGATGGCGCCGCCCAAACCGCCGACAGGAGTCGATTTGAACCGTCCGCCGAACCTTTGGACCGCCTGGTACGTCGCCAACTTCAGCCTCGCGGCCCGCTACCACCGCTACGAAATCGAGGGCTTGGACACGCTGCTGCAAGGTCGGGCGTGCATGATCGTCGGCTACCACGGCCGGCCCATCGCCTGGGACGTGCTTTTTCTCGGAGCAGAACTCTACAAGCGTCTCGGCTACCTGCCGCACGGCTTGATCCACGGCAGCTTCAAGCACGGGCCGGCGGCCAAAATGGTGCGCGACCTGGGCTTTGTGTTTGGCGATACCCCGGATCTGGCGGCAACGCTGGCCCGCGGCGAGCACATGCTGGTCGCGCCCGGTGGCACCCGCGAGGGCTGCCGCAGCTTTCGCCACCGCTACCAGGTCGATTGGGACGACAAGTGCGGCTACTTGCGGATCGCCGCCAAGTACCGTCTGCCCATCGTGCCGGTGGCGGCCAGCGGCGTCGACGACATCTATGAGGGGCTGAACAACGGCGACGCCTTGGGCAAGGTGCTGCGCATGCCGGCCAAGTTGCCGTTTTGGTTTGGTATTGGCCCACTGGGTCTGTGGCCCTTTTCGCCGCCTTTTCCAGTCAAGGTGCGCCAGCGCATCGGCGCGCCACTGGAGCTGTTCACTTCCGGTCAAGTGGATCCGAGCGACAAGGTGGCCTTGCTGGCGGCGCACCGTAGCATTGGCGAGAACATCCAGCGTATGCTCGATGATCTGCGCGGCGGGGAACGACTCCAATAGGTTGGGGATGTGGCTGCACGCCGCCGAACCACTACAGCCGCCCAGGAGTCCATGTCCGCTTCGGTCGAATCCAAAACAGGTTCCGCATCCCGCAACGAATGGGCCGTCGTGCTCGGTGTATCGTCTGGCAGCGGCCACGACATCGCCAAGGCGCTCGCGCAGGACCCGGGTTTGCACATTTTTGGCGCCCACCGCGGCAACTGGCCCGCACAGATGGCAGAACTCGATGCCGAAATCGCGGCGATGTGTCGCCAGATTGAGCATTTCGTCGGCGATGCCGGTACGCCCGAAGGGGTACGCAGCGCCGCGGATCTGTTGGAAGCGACCGTCCCCAAGCGCTCAGTGCGCATCTTTGTCCACTCGATTGCCAATGCCAGCTTGGGGCTGATGCTGCCCGGCGGCAAGGGCCCGATGCGGCAGTTCATTCCCGGCAATTTCCACAAGACCATGGATTCGATGGCGAATTCGTTCTGCTGGTGGGCGCAGGAGCTGTACAGCCGTGATCTGCTTGCACCGGGTGCCTTGCTGCTCGGGCTGACCAACCCGATTAGCGACTCCATGATCCACAATTTCGCCTTGATTACAGCGAGCAAGGCCGCGCTGCAGGTCTACATCAAGCACCTGGCGTGGGAGCTGGGGCCGCACGGCTACCGGGTCAACTTGCTCAACTTTGGCACGGTCGACACGGTCGCGGTCAAGAAGGCGTTCACGCCCGAAAAATGGCAGCGATTCTGTGACGTGGTCGCGCAGGCGATTCCGGCGCACCGGATGCTGACGACCAGCGAGGTGGGTCGTTTCGTGTCGCTGCTTTTGCGGCCCGAAGCGCACTGGTTCAATGGTGCGACCATCGACTTTACGGGGGGCCAGTCGCAGAGCCTGCTCGACTGCCTGCTGTACGACGAATGGGATCCGCGCGTTTCCCCTGGGGCGGGTGGGCCGTAGAGGGCCGTGATGGCCAAGTCGCGCAAGCGTCGGCCCGGTCCGCGGCCGGCCCTTCTGCGCAAGAGAACGGCGACGCTTGTCGCCAAGGAGAGTCCGATGAACCCCGATGTCCGTTCGATGCTGACCGAAAACCAACTGGGCGTGTTGCGCGGTTCGTACCGGCGTGCGGTCATGGACATGATCGCCACCAAGATCGTCGCCGCACCCTATCCGCCGGCCGGCGCGTTGGTCGCGTTTGCAGCCGACCGCTTCTACAACGACGCGCCGCCGGTTCTGTCGCAAGCGGATCGCGAACGCTGCCTCATCGCCATCTTCGCCGCCGGACGCCGCCCCGCTTTTGCGATGGCCGTCCACGTCTACTGGGGCCTGATGGAGGGCCTGACGGTCGAGGAAATCGCCGAAATCATCACGCTTTCCGCGCTCTACGGCGGGCTGGACGTGCTGACCGACAACAACAAGACCCTGGGCGACACCCTCAAGTTCCTGGCCAAAGCGGCCGATGCCGGCGGCGAAGCAGCACAGTCGCAAGTGGTGCTGCCGGCGCTGGTCGACGCGTTCCGGCCCGCAGCGCGCTGACCAGGCCACTTGGCTACGGTCGCCTGGTTTAGCGACACCGAGGGCCTATGGCCCAAGTTGCTGCATTTTCTCCACGGCAACCCGTGCGTGACGCTGTGCGACGGCCAACTGCAGGTTGCGCCGGGCTGCGTGCTGGTATTTGGCGGCGATAGCGTCGATCGCGGTCCGGCGGGGCTGCGGCTGCTCCGCGCACTCGTCGACGTCAAACGCCGCCAGCCGGAGCAGGTGGTCCTGCTCGCCGGCAACCGCGACATCAACAAGCTGCGCTTCTTGAACGAGATCGCGCCCGAGCCAGGCCAGCGGCGACTGCATCGGCGTTTGCCGGACGACCTCAAAGGGGCAGATCGCGCCGCAGTGGCCAAATGGACGCTGGCCGAGACGATGAGCGCCAAGATCGCCTTTGGTTGCCGGCAGCAAGAGCTGGCAGACCTGGGGATGCCCGCCGACGACGCCGCGACGGCGGACAGCCTGGTGGCAGATGTGCAGCCGGGAGGCCCCATGCTGCAGTACCTGCAGGGCGCGCAGCTGATGTGGCGGCATGGCGATGTCCTGTATGTGCACGGCGCAGTGACGGACACCAATCGCGGCCTGACCCCTGGGTTTGCGGGTCGCGACCTCGACTTCGACCAGTGGCAGGCGCGCCTCAACGCCTACTTCGCCGCGTCCGTCGCAGCTGCTGCGGCAGGCGACACGGCTGGCTGCGAAGCACTGCTCGCCTATCAAGCGCCGCTGCCGGGGCAAAAATCCAACCCGTACAGCGTCGTCTACAGTCGCACCACCGACGAAGACGGCACGCCGCGGCGCCCCGACCCGGAGTTGGCGCGGGCCCGGGCAGATCACGGCATCGCGCGCCGGGTGCGCGGGCACACGCCGATCGGCGACGCCCCTTGCGTGGTGCGCGGTGCGAGCGTCGATGTGCTTTTGGGCGACACCAGTTACGGCCGCCTCGAGTACGGTGCCCGCTTGATCCTGGATGAAGTTGGCGCGCACTTGAGCGGCCGGGTGCGTCTGGACGACGGCAGCGAGTGCGACGTGGCCACCTGGCATTGCCGCGGCGATCCGGGCCCCCTTGGGCACCACACAGCAGATGGGGACCTGGTCGCGGCGCGCCTGGCCGACGGCCGTCACTTGCTCATGCGCGGCTTGCCAGGCTGGGCGCGCCGGCAGGTGGCGATCCAGGCCGACGACATTGCGCTGCGGGCAACGCGAGCCGAGTGATTCGCGCGACGAAGGTCGTTTGCGGTTGCCTACGCCCCTTGCAAAACGCTACGCTACGCGCCCTTTGCGCCATCGGCCCGCGGTCGGGTGCCTTGACCAAATCCTAGCCTGATCGCGCACCAACGGCCGGCCCGTACGGAAGAACACCATGAAAGCCAACGGTATCGTTGTCGAAACACTGTGGCTCGCGGCGCTGGCGGCGGCGGCAACCGGGTGTCTCGCCGGTGGCGGTGGCGGCGGTGGCGGTGGTGGCGGTGGCGGTGGTGGCGGTTTCGTCGCCGACGGCGAGCAGAGCGACCTGATCTTGCAACTCGGCGACAGCGATGGCGTGTCGACGGCAGCAGATGGCACCGGCCAGACGGGGATGGATGGAATCGGGACGACGGACGGCAGCGCGCAAACGGGTGGCGATAGCGGCACCGGCGGGGGCGACGGCAGCGACACTGCGACCCCGGGCGATACCGGCGCGGTCGACGCCAAAGACGCAACGACGGGCTGCACCAAGGCTGTCGACTGCGACGACGGCGACCCGTGCACGACCAATGCCTGCAACGGCGGCAAGTGCGCCTACGCCCCGATCGCCGCGTGCACGACCCAGCCGGCACCGTGCGACGCCAAAAACCCATGCCCGGCCGGAGGCGGGGTTTGCGACAACGAAGCCCACGCGTGCGTGCCGTGTCTGGTCAGCAAGGACTGCGGTGCCGGCAAGGTCTGCGCTGGCAAACAGTGCGTCGCCGCGCCGGCCTGCAAAAGCGACGTGGATTGCAAGGCGTCTGGCAAGGTCTGCAACAAGACCGCGGGCGCGTGCGTCGAGTGCAACCAGGCCGGAGACTGCGGCACCGACAAGGCCTGCATCAACAACCAGTGCTACACGGCGCCCCCGTGCGCGACCAGCAAGGAATGCGACAAGGTCTGCGATTTCCAAAAGGGCGTGTGCGTGGACTGCCTGAGCGCAGAGGACTGCCCTGCCGGTCAGACCTGCACCCCCGACAAGCTGTGCAAGCCGGCGCTGTGCACCGCCAACGCCTGCGGCGCGGGCCAGAGTTTCTTTGTGTGCAAGCCGGGCGGTGGCGGCTACCTCGCCGGCGTGTCGTGCGACGACGCCAACGCCTGCACGGTCAACAGCTGCGCGCCCGACAAGGGCTGCTCGACCAAGTTCAACGCCGCTACCTGTGACGACGGCGACAAGTGCAC
>CAXRHS010000826.1:0-5860 GCA_964230235.1 Myxococcota bacterium | reverse complement strand
GGCGCGCTCTAGCTTGCCCGCGAAATCTGCCATGAAGCGCGCAAGCCAGGCAGTGACTTCGTGCAGCTGATGTGGAAGTACACCGGCGACGGCGGCCCGGGCATTTATGAACTGACGCCAGAGCAGCGCGGCCGCATGATGCCCGAGTTCACCGCGATGGGGCTCAAGTTGGGCATTGGCCAGGTCGATGTGGTAGCCACCAGCTACGGCTATCACGTGATGAAGCGGGTGCCGTGGGACTTTGTGGCACCCGACAAGCCAATTGAAAAACTGGTGACCGACCCGTGCCCGATGGAAGGCGAAGACAAGGCCGCGTGCCCGCTGGCCGAGAGCCCCACGCCGGCCGAGGTCAAGGTCGGCATTACGCTGGTCGGTTTCCAGGGTGCGATGCGCTCGCGGGCGACGCGCAGCCAGGAAGAAGCCAAGGCGCTGGCCATCAAGCTCGTGCACGCCGCGCGCAAGACTGGCGCGGATTACTGGGCGGTTGGCGACGAGGTCAAAGCCGACGCCGCGGGCGAACCCATGCTCGACGTCAAGAAAGACATGCCGCTGCCGCCGGCCATGAAGGGTCTGGCCTTCTCGCTGGGTGTTGGCCAGGTCGATGCGGTCGAGACCGACTTCGGCTACATGCTGATGAAGCGGTTCCCGGCCGACTACGTCAAGCCCGAAAAGCCGCTCGATCCCGTCGTGACCGACAAGTGCCCTGGCCCGGGCGAAGACGCCAAAGCCTGCCCGAGCAAGCAGACCGACAAGCCGACCGAAGTCGAAGTCACCCACATCTTGTTGGCCTACAAGGATGCGATGCGGTCGACCGCGACCCGCACCAAGGAAGAGGCCAAGGCACTCGCCATCAAGCTGTGCCACGAAGCGCGCAAGAAGGGCGCGGACTTCAACAAGATCAAAGACGCCGCCAAAAGCGACGACCCGGGCCCCGGTACCTATCCGGTCACTCCACAGGCGGGCATGGTCGCGCCGTTCAAGCAGATGGCGTTTGCGCTCGGCGTCGGTCAGGTCGACGTGGTCGAGTCCGATTTCGGTTACCACGTGATGCGCCGCAACAAATAAGCCACCATGGACAGCGCGCCCTGGCAAGCAGAGATAGAGGCGGCTCGCCAGCACTGGTTGGCGGCGGTGGCCGCTTGCGCGCAATTGCCGGCGCTGCGTTCTGCTCAGGTCGAGTGCCTGGGCAAGAACGGCGCGGTCACCGCACTGGTGCGCCGCATAGCCGATGTGCCGGCTGCGGACAAGCGCGCCTACGGGCAGGCGACCGCCGCGCTCAAGGCGGCCTGCGAAGCCGCCATCGCGGCGCGCCAGACCGAACTGGAAGCTGCCGAAGTCCAGGCCGAACTCGACGACGACACTTTCGACTGCACCGTGCCGCCTGGCGCCGCCCTGACCGGTCGACCGCGGCCAATCGGACACCTGCATCCGCTGTGCAAGGTGCAGCAAGAAGTCGAGGCGGTGTTCACGTCGATGGGCTTCGCGGTGCTCGACTACCCGGAGGTCGAGAGCGAGTTCAACAACTTTGAAGCCCTGAACATCCCCAGCTGGCATCCGGCGCGCGAAATGCAGGACACCTTCTGGCTGGACAATGGCCTGCTGCTGCGCACCCACACCTCGTCCGGCCAGGTGCGGGCGCTGCACACGTTCAAGCCGCCTTTTCGCGCGGTCTTTGCGGGCAAGGTCTTTCGCTACGAGGCGACCGACGCCAGCCACGAGCACACCTTTCACCAGCTCGAAGGCCTGCTGGTCGATCGGGTGGTGTCGGTCGGGCACCTGCTCGACTCGATGCGGACGCTGCTGTCGGCCATCTTGCGCCGCCAGGTCGAAGTGCGTCTGCGGCCTGGCTACTTTCCATTCGTCGAGCCGGGCTTCGAACTCGACATCCAGTGCCAGCTGTGCGGCGGTGCCGGGTGTTCGGCGTGCAAGCACTCGGGCTGGCTTGAGCTGCTGCCGTGCGGTCTGGTGCATCCGCAGGTGTTGCGCGCGGGCGGTCTTGACCCCGCACAGTGGCAGGGCTGGGCGTTTGGCCTGGGCCTGTCGCGGCTGGCGATGATGCGCTACGGCATCGCGGATGTGCGGCTGCTGCTGGGCGGCGACGTGCGCTTTCTCTCTCAGTTCTAGGACCAACCATGTGGGTCAGTTGGCGATGGCTGTCGCAGTGGGTCGACACCCAGGGCGTGGACCCGGTGGCGTTTGCGCAGCGCTTTACCTGCACGGTCGCAGAAATCGACAGCGTCAAGCGCTGGGGCTTTGACCTCGACGCGGTCGTGGTCGCCGATGTGGTCGCCGTCGCGCCGCACCCCAATGCCGACAAGCTGCGCCTGGCGACGGTCGATCTCGGCGACCGCCAGACCACCGTGGTGTGCGGCGCGCCCGATCTGCGGTTGGGGATGCGGGTGCCGTTTGTGCCGGTCGGGGTGACCCTGCCTTCTGGCATCGCGGTCAAGGACGGCGAGGTGCGCGGGGTGCGGTCGCCAGGGATGCTGGCTTCCGAGGCCGACCTCGGCCTGTCCGACAACCACGACGGCTTGCTGTCGCTCGACGGTGTTTCGGCGCCGGCAGGCACTGCGTTGCCGCAAGCCATCACGCTTGGCGATGTGCTGTACGAAGTCGACAACAAGTCGATAACCCACCGGCCGGACCTGTGGGGCCAGTACGGGATGGCGCGCGAGCTGGCCGCGATGCTGGATCGGCCGCTGCTGTCCTTGGACGTCGCGGTTCCGCTCGGCCACGGCGCGCCGCTGCAGGTCGACGTCCTTGCCGCGGACGCTTGCCCGCGCTACGTCTGTGCCCGCATCGCCCACGCACAGGTCGCACCAGCGCCTGTGGACGCCCGCTTGCTGTTGCGCCGGCTGGGCGTTCGGCCCATCAACAACCTCGTCGACGCCACCAACCTGGTCATGCTGGAGACGGGCAACCCGCTGCACGCGTTTGACGCCCGCCAGATCCGCGGCGACCGCATTGAGGTCCGGCGCGCGCAAGCCGGCGAAACCATGACCACGCTCGACGGCCAGGCCCGGTCGTTGACGCCGGCCGACCTCGTGATTGCCGATGCACAGGGCCCAGTGGCGCTCGCAGGAGTGATGGGTGGCCAAAACAGCGAAATCCAACCAGATACCCGCGAGATGGTGTTGGAGGCCGCGGCCTTCGACGCCGCCACCATCCGCAAGACCGCGATGCGGCTAGGCATGCGCACGGAAAGCTCGGCGCGCTTTGAAAAGGCGCTGGACCCGCAACTGCCGCTGGTGGCCGCGCGGCGGTTCTTGCAGACCGTCCTGGCCTGGTCGCCGGGCGCAGTGGTGGTGTCCGACCTTTTGGACGCCGGCCCGTGCCGCGCGCAGCCGCCGGCCAAGGTGACCATCGCGACGACTACGACCTACTTGCGCACCCGGCTTGGGGTTTCGGCCGACGAATTGCCCGACGACTGGGTCGTCGCTTGTCTGCGGCGGCTCGCCTTTGCCGTCGCGACGGGCAGCGACGGCGCGCTGACCATCGGCGTGCCCGGCTTTCGCGCGACCAAAGACGTACGCATTGCGGAAGACATCGTCGAGGAACTGGGGCGCCACCACGGCTACGGTCGCATCGCCAGCGCAGCGCCGCTCATTGCCGCGCGGCCGCCGTTCACGTCGCCGACGCGCCTGGCAGAACGGGACGTGCGGACGGCGTTGGTGCTGCAAGAGGGCCTGACAGAGTTCGTGCTGTACGGTTTTGACCACGAAAGCAACCGTACCCGCCTGGGTCTGCACGAATCCGAGGCCCCGCGGCTGGCGGTTCGCAACGAGATCGCTAAGGATTTGGTGCGCTTGCGCCGCAATCTTGCCCCCAACCTGCTGGCTGCGGCCGATCTGGCGCTGGCGACTGGCGAAGGCAAGGAACCTCCGCGCGAAGGCCTGACCGTGCAGGCTTTTGAGTGGGGCCGGGTGTTTGTGCCGTCGCCGCGGCGTACAGATGCGGACGACCGCGAACGCTCGGTGCAGGATACCGGTGCACCGCCGCTTGCCGCGGATCCGAGTCGCGCGGCCGACCGCAGTGCGTGGTTTGCGTTGATGGACGCCGACATGCGCGAGGCGGTCGAGGGCACGCTGGCCAAAGACCGGCCCCTGCCGTGGCAGCCGTTGCGGCTGGGGGTGGTGTGCGGCGAGCGGCTGGGGGGCGGCGCCGAGGGCAGCAAACGGGTGGTGCCCGAGCGCGCGGTGTCGCAGCGCGTGTTTGCGCAGGCCGTGTCGGCGCTGCACGCTGCGGTCAAGGCGCTGGGCAAAGCGCCGCTGCAGGTGGTGTCCGCCCGCCAACCGCCGGCCGTCGCTGACATGCCCATCGCCGCCCCCGATTGGCAGACAAGTTGGCGCCACCCGCAGCGTTGCGCTGCCCTGGTGACGGCGAACGGTCAAACCGTGGGCCTGGTGTCGCTGGTGCACCCCGAGGTGCGCAACCGCTTGCAGGCGCCCGCTGAACTCGCCGTCGCCGAGATCGATGTGCAGGCAGTGCTGGCGTTGCCAGACGCCGTGCCGGTTGGTCACCCTCCGCCGCGACAGGTCGGCAGCGCGCTCGATGTGACCGGCCGGGTCGGCGCGCGCACCCGGCAGGCCGATGTGGCTGACGCAATCGCCGTCGCCGCGGCCCAAGCTGGCTTGCCGGTCGAACGGGTCGCGTACCTGTACGAGGCGGCGCTGGCCGACGGCGCGCGGTCGATTACCTGGCGGCTGTCGTGCCGTGCGGCGGACCGCGCCCTGGTTGCCGACGAATTGGCGCGCATCCAGCAGGTCGCGCAGTTGGCGCTCGCGCAGTTTGCGCCCGCGGGGTCGCCGTGAGCAGCTACGGTCACCGTGTGCTGTACCTGTCTGGGCCGGTCGAGCCGCCGTGGACGCGCAGCGACAAGGTGCTGGTGCGCGGCATCGCGGCCCACTTGCAGCGCTACCGCGCCCGGGTCATGACCCACGAAGGCGTCGGCGCGCCCGATCCCGGCGTCGAAGCCGAGCCGACCTGGGGTCCGCGACTGGCAGCGGACACGCCGCTGGGCCGCCGCATCGGCCTGTTTGCGCGCCTGATCGAGACCAGCGACTGCGCGCTCGTCCACCTTTTCTGGCCCGCCGACCGCCTGGTCGCCGGGGTGGTGCGGACGGCTTGCAAGATTCGCAACATCCCGGTGGTCCACACCCTGGTGCGGGCGCCGCGGGTGTCGCTTGGCATTACCGGCGCTTTGGCGGGCAACCCGGTGGTGTGCCTGAGCGAGCACACCAAGACCCGCCTGGAAGAAAACGGCGCCAAGGACGTGGTGTGCATTCCGCCGGGCATCGCCGTCGGCGAACCGGTTGCGCCGGGCGACAAGGCGGCCATTCGGCGCAAATACCGAATTCCGCTCAATGTCCCGGTCGTGGTCTACGCCGGCGACTATGGCCATACCAACGCGGCGCGCACGGTCGCGGCGGCGATGCCGCGGGTGGTGCGCGAAGTGCCGTGCCATTTCGTGTGGGCTTGCCGCATCAAGACCGGTGAAGACGCCCGCGAAGAGCAGTTGATCCAAGAGGCCGTGGCGGCCGACGGCGCCGGCGACTACGCAACCTTCCTAAATGAAGTCAGTAGCCTTCGCGATCTGCTGTCGATTGCGGCCGTGCAGGTGTTTCCGGCTGACCGCCACCACGAAAAGATGGAGTCGCCGCTGGTATTGCTCGAAGGCATGGCAGAGGCCGTGGCGACCGTCGTCGCCAGCAAGGCGCCGCTGCTCGACATGGTGCACGCCAACGCCGCGATTGGCATCCCGCCCAGCAATCCGCTCAGCTTGTCGACGCCGGTGGTGGACCTGCTGCGCCACTCGTACAAAGCCCGCCAGTGGGGCGATGCGGCGCGGGCGTATGTGCAG
>CAXRHS010000825.1:0-3187 GCA_964230235.1 Myxococcota bacterium | reverse complement strand
CAGCGCGCAAGCTTCGGCAAGCAGGTCGCTGGCCATCTTTTGGACGAACGGGCTGCCAATCTGCACCACAGATCCGGACACCTTGTCGTCCAGCGCGCCCGAACTGAAGGTGGCGCCGTGGATGCCGTCGCGACCCACCCGGCCGCCAATGACCACGATGCGGTCGCCGGGGCGAATGTCCTTGAGCTCGCTCGGTCCGTTGGCGTAGCGCTTGGGCAGGATGGCGCCGGTGCCACAATAGACCAGCGGCTTGCCGGCAAAGCGGTCGTCGAACAAGATCGCGCCGTTGACGGTGGGCACGCCGGACTTGTTGCCGGCCTGCTCGACGCCGTCAATGACCCCGCGCGCGACCCGCAACGGGTGCAGTTGGCCGCGCAACAGCGGCCGGCCATAGTCCGGCGACCCAAAGCACAGCACGTCGGTGTTGAACAGTAGCCGCGCACCGCCCTTGCCCGTGCCGAACGCATCGCGGTTGTTGCCGAGCACGCCAGTCATCGCGCCGCCGACCGGGTCCAGCGCCGAGGGTGAGTTGTGGGTCTCGACTTTGAGCGCGAAGTAGTGGTCCGCGTCGAGGTCAACGAGGCCGGCGTTGTCGGAAAATACCGTGACCATCCAGTCTTGGCCGATCGCCGCGTACTTGGCGCGAATCCGCTCCGTGGCACCCTTGATGAAGGTCGCGAACAGCGACCGCACCGTGCGCGGCTGGCCATTGTGGACCATCGAAATCGTGGCGTTGAACTCTTTGTGCTTGCAGTGCTCGGACCAGGTCTGCGCGAACACTTCGATTTCACAATCCGTTGGCAGCGCAGGCATGCCGCGGGCCTTGCGGTCGCCGGCCACCTGGTCAAAGTGGTCGGCAATGGCGCGCAACTCCGCGGCGTCCAGGTGCCAGCATCCCGCTTTGGAGAGCGCCAGCACCGCCTCGTCGTCGCCGTGCAAGTCCACGGTCTGTTGCGGCGTCGGTGGGTGGTCGACGAACGCCGGCGCGGCAATGGTGGTCGGCAGTCCGCTGCCCCAAGCCAGGCTGTCGACCAGCGGATTGCCGAGCGTCGACGCCAGCTTGCGCAGATCGTCGTCGCCTAGGCGGCGCTCGCACAAGTACAGTCGCTGCGCAAACACACACTGCTGGCCGTCGCGCAGCCGCGGGTCGTCCCATGCCAGCGCCAATGCCAGTTGGGCGGTTCGGCCTTCGTCATCCGTGACACCGGTCAAGCGCGCTGTCGTCACGAAGGCGCCGCCGTGGCCGGGCAGCGCGTCGACCGCCACCATCTCCAGCACGGCGTCGGCCAGCACCAGCGGCGCGGCGCGGGCGAGTTCCTGGGCAGTTCCAGGCAAGTCGATGGCATAGATGCGGGCTACCCGCACGGCGCCGGTCTCGATGCCCAGGTGACCGGCCTGCGCGCGCACGCGCTCGCCTGCGACGTCGCGCTGGTCCGGGCGAACCAGCACCGCCACGAAATGCGCTGCCGCGCGCGTCGCCATGGCTAGCCGACCTCGAAGTGAAGGGTTTCGTTGGGCAAGCGCAGTTCGATGCCCGACATGGCGGTAATCCGGCCGGCAACGCGCGCGGCAAAGCCCCGCTCCTCGGCGAATGCAGCGACCGCGTCGGCAGCGGCCGCGTCGACGGTGACCAAGAAGCCATTGCCCATGTTCCAGTACTGCCAGGCGGCGGCGGCATCAAAGCCAGCAAGCGCCTGCGCAGTGGTCATGGCAATTGTCGGTGCCCACAAGCCGTCCAGGCGCGCGCCGAGGCCGGTCGCCTTGAGCGTCCGACCAAACTTGCTGGGAATGCCACCGCCAGTAATGTGCGACAACCCATGCAGATCAAAGCCATTTTCGCGCAGCGCGACCACAAGGGGACAGTAGATGCGGCAGGGGTCGAGCAACCACTGGCCCCAGGGGCGGTCGTCGAGCGCTACCTCGTGCCAGCCGTCGCCATGGCGCGCCCCGAGCGCCCGCCGCAACGCCGAAAAGCCGTTGCTGCGAAACGAGGTGCTTTGCAGGGCCACCACCGCGTCGCCCGGTCGGACCGCGCTGCCGTCGACCGGTTGCCAACCGTCGCGGAACAGCCCGACCGCCGTGGCGCACCAGTTGAAGTGCATGCCCGCGCCCCAACCACCGATGCGGCCGCCCAGTTCAGCGATCTCGCCGCCGACGACGGCCACGCCCGCTTGCCACGCAGCGTCGTGCAGCCCCTGCATCAGTCGGTCGATGGTGCCTGCGTGCACCACATCGACGTCGAGCGTGTTGGTCAGCGCCACCGGTTCGGCGCCATTGGCCGCCAGGTCATCGACGACCATGGCGACAAGGTCCAGGCCGAGCGTGTCGTAGCGCCCCAAGCGCTCAGCCAACTCGATCTTGGTGCCAATGCCATCCGAGGTGACGGCGACGTTGTCGCCCAGGCCTTGCAGCCACGACGAAAACTGGCCCACCTTGGCGGCGACCGGCCGGCCCGCCTTGCCCTCGCGAACGGCCCAGGTGCGCTGCGCCCACCCGTAGGCGATGGCGCTGGCGTCGTCTTGCTGGCGCAGGTCCTGGGGCACGGCTTGCTCGAAGTGCGCGAAAATGCGCATGGTTGCCGAACGGGGCACAAGGCCCGCCGGGCGAGGGGCGCGGATTCTGTGCCGGAGGCGGCCGGGCGGCAAGCGTTGCGCGGCCGTGTTGCACAGAGTTCACAGGGGTGCTTGGAAGGTCGGACCCCGAGCAGCGGCCGACGAGGGAGCGCGCGGTCCGTCAGGCCCGAGTTCTGCGGCGACCCGCGCCGTGCACACGCGCGGTCCAAGCCGTGCAGGTTGCGTGCTCAGGGCTGGCGCCGACCGATCCTGTCGATTGGATCGGCGCTGTCACAACGTCGATCCAGAAGTCAGATTCGGGGCCCGTCTAAGAACAAGTCGAACGACACAAGCGCGGAGCGGAGCGGCGAGTCGACTTGTAAAGTCGCGAGCTTGCGACCCACTGAGCAAGCAAAGGGCCGACGTAGAAAGTCGAATGGACCTTCTTCGGGCACCTTGTCGGCACGGGCGCTGGGTTTGCTTTGCCTGCTCGGTGGGTCGCGCGTTCGCGGCCTGCAGGCGACTCACCGCTGCCGCGTTGTGGCGAGCGCATCGATCGATCTTCTGTCGCCTCACTGTCAGTCGCCGACGCCGAATTCGTCGGCGCCCACGCCTTGCAGCAATTCGTTTTCGAC
>CAXRHS010000824.1:0-2900 GCA_964230235.1 Myxococcota bacterium | reverse complement strand
GCCGT
The DNA here is from genome assembly GCA_964230235.1 of Myxococcota bacterium. GTDB lineage: Bacteria > Myxococcota_A > UBA9042 > UBA9042 > UBA9042 > SXRM01. The sequence goes on along the minus strand of CAXRHS010000824.1, from coordinate 2,895 downwards.
TGTGGTTGTTTCGGCCTTCGCTGCAGTTGTACTCAGCGCGTGCCTGCCGCGCGTGGAGGATCCGCCGCTGACCGTCACGGGCGAGGCGCCGGTCGGGTGGAGTCCGGCCAAGCCAGGGTCTCTGGCAGGTGACGCGGGCGTCGGTGCGGATGCAGGCACGACGACAGCGCCGACCGGCAAATGCGCTGGCAATGCGCCTGACCTCGCGACCGCGGCCAAGAACAAGATGTACCCCTGCAGCATCACCAACCTGGACCTGACGTTGCCGACCGCAGGGCCAAACATGAGCTTTGGCGCACTGGTCACCGGGGCTGGCAACTTCAAGGTCAGCAACGCGTACCAACTGGCCTATTTCAAGCAGTTGAAGCAAATCGGCAATTTTCACGCCGAGAACTTCAACGACGACAAGTTGTTCCTGCCCGACCCGGTGGTCGTCTCCGAGAGCATCACCATCTACGGAAAAATGCAGTACATCAACGGATTCTTGGGCGTTGGCCAACTGTCAAGTTCGTTGCTGATAGCCAACTGCTCGAATTTGACCCAAGTTTCTGGATTTACCAACCTCATCAAGGCCGCGTCCATTGAGATTCGCGGGGCTCCCAAGCTGACGTCGCTGGCCGCATTCTCCAAGCTCAACCAGATTCAGTCCTTTGCGATCTCCGATGTCCAGGCGGCCAATGTGGCACTGCCGGTGCTGCCGGCGACCTACGTGAATCACATCGACATCAAGAATTTTGCTGGAATTTCGCAAATTCAGATGTTCATCAACGTGACGCTGGTCGGCAACCTCACGGTTCAACAAATGCCCACCCTATTCCGGGTGGACATGCCAAAACTTGGGAAGATTTCCGTTCTCAACCTCATCGACGTCGGCAAGATGGTCAACCTCGACGGGTTTGGCCCTGTTCAAGTCAGCGGTGGCTTGACCGTGTGTGGTTCGGGCGTTCCCGGCGCGACGCTTGAGGCTTGGCGGCAGCAGCACGCGCCCAACTTGCAGTTCAGCAAGTGCCCGAGTGGCTGCACCGGCGGTGAGTGCCCGTAGCTGATGCCCAGTGACCGAAAAACAACAGTAGTCTTCGATACCTACGGCGGAAGCGGCGGGCCAGCCGAGATCGTGCGCGCCGCCGCCCGGCTGTCGCGTCAGGGCATCGCCAACGTGGTTCTGGTTGGCGAAGTTTCGATTTTGCAAGATCAACTTGGCCTGCTCCCCTACGACCCCATGACGCTGCGGCTGGTTCCCGCGCCAGTGGCCTATCCGCGTCGACCGGGCGACACCTTGGCGCAGGCTGAGGCGGCCGAACTGGCGCTGCCGATTGCGATGGAGATGCTGGCGGAGGCAGAGGCGGACGCGCTGGTGACCGCGAGCCCGCCCGAGTTGGTGCGCGAACTGGCGGGCCGCCACCTCGGGCGCTTGCCGGGCTGCGCGGCGCTGGCGGCTGCGGCGGTTGTGCCCACCATGCCGCGACCGGGTCAAGACGAGCCGCTGGGCCTGCTCCTGGACGTGTCCGGGCGCCGCACTACCGATGCCGAATCGCTGGTGCAGTTTGCGGTGCTTGGGGCGACCTACGCGCGGGTGGTGACCAAGACGCAGCAGCCTTCGGTGGCGCTGCTGTCGACCGGGCAGGGCGCCAATGACGGACCGCCAGAGGTCACTGCCGCCCACGAACGCCTCAAGGCGCTGGCCAGTGTCCGCTTTGTCGGCAATGTGCGCGCGACCGATCTGTCGCGGGGCTTCGCAGATGTGGTGGTGACCGACGGCCTGGTCGGCCACAACGTGCTCGGGTTGTTGGAGGGCCTGACCGAGATGACGGTCGAAGCCGCCCGCTACGCGTGGAAGACCAAGGTCACCTGGCGCCTTGGGTTGCGCTTGCTTGCGCAAGGCGTGGGTATGTTGCGCAAAGTCAGCGAGTTCACCACCTACGGCGGAGCGCCGCTTCTGGGCCTCGACCGCCTGGTTCTGGTCACCAATCCGGACTCCAAAGAGGCGGCCTTCGCCAATGCGATTAAGCTTGCCGCGCGCTGTCGGGCCTCTGGTTTGCAGGGTCAACTGGCCCAGGCGATGTTGCCGTTTGCGGCCGGAGACCGCCCATGAGCGAGTCGCCCACCGCGCCCCCCGAGGTCGTGTACCGCTGGGACCTCGACAAGACCTACCTGGCGACAGACTTTTCGACCGCTCGCGGCCTTTTGCAGGCGGCGGTGGAGAGCGCGCAGCGACGGCGCACCATCCCCGGCATGCGCGCCCTGTTGAGCGCCCTGTGGCACGGCCGCGACGCGCGCCTGGTGGTGGTGTCGGGCAGTCCGACCTGGTTGCGGCGGCGCATTCTGGCGATGTTCTCGCTGCATGGCATCCGCTGCGACCGCCTGGTGCTCAAGGATTTTGGCGGCGCCGTGCGCAAAGGGCGCTTCCGTTCGATTTCGGCGCAGGTGCCCTACAAGCTGCGGGCGCATTTGGACACCCGGCTGTGGCTGGCGGCGCGTCAGGAAGATGTGGCCGAGATTTGCTTTGGCGACGACGCGGAAGTCGATGCGCTCATCTATTGCCTGTATGCGGATGTGTGCGCCCGGCGGGTTGACGCGGCGCGGCTGGCGCGCATCTTGGAGCTGTCTGGCGCCTATCCCGATGAGATCGCGACGATTTTGGAGCGGGTCGGCCAGGTTGCGGTGCATGATCCGGTGCGGCGTGTGTTCATCCATCTCGAGGGCAATTCGCCGCCGGCGCGCTTTGGCGCCTACCGCGGGCGGGTGACGGCGACGTTCAACGCCTTGCAAATCGCGCTGCACCTGGCGACCGAAGGTCTGGCGGATGACCGCGTGTTGTCGGCGGTGGCCGAAGAACTGGTGCGCGAGCACAACGTGGGCGCTGAAGGTCTGGCTGGCACGATCGAAGACGCCCTG
>CAXRHS010000823.1:0-3251 GCA_964230235.1 Myxococcota bacterium | reverse complement strand
GTCGAGGTCACGCCGCAACACCTGACGCTTTCCGCGCCCGATTGCTACGACCGCCTCGGCACGCTGGCGCAGATGAATCCGCCGATTCGCGACCGCAGCCATCTGGACCGTCTGTGGAAAGGACTACAGGACGGTGTTGTCGATATCATCGGCTCCGATCACGCCCCGCACACGCGCGAAGAAAAGGCGAAGCGTTATCCCGCCTCGCCGTCCGGTATGCCGGGCGTGCAAACGCTGATCCCGGTGATGTTGCACCACGTCAACGCGGGCCGGCTGACGCTGGCGCGCCTCGTGGAACTGACGGCGGTGGCGCCGGCGCGCCTGTTCGGTTTGGTGAACAAGGGTGCTTTGGCCGTCGGGCGCGATGCCGACCTTACGATTGTCGATCTGCGCGCCAAGCGCACCATCACCGACGCGGCGATCGCCAGCCGTTGCGGCTGGACCCCGTTCAACGGCATGCAGGTGACGGGCTGGCCGAAGGCAACCGTGATCCGCGGCACGTTCGTGATGCGCGACGACCAGGTTCTCGGCCGGGCCGTGGGGCAGCCGCTGCGGTTCGCCGCGGTCTAGTCGCGGCCGTAGGCGATGTAGCCGGGGTTCTTGAACGTCGGCTTGGCGTAAACGAGTTCTGCGCCGTCGCGCGCTACCACCTTGCCGCCCGCTGCGTTCAGGACGGCGTGACCGGCAGCGGTGTCCCACTCGTTGGTGGTGCCGAAGCGCGGATAAAGGTCGGCTTCGCCGGCCGCCACCAGGCAGAACTTCAACGAACTGCCGGCCGAGGTGACGCTCTTCACCGGCAGCGTCTTTAGGTACGCTTCCTCCTCGGCGGAACTGTGCGAGCGGCTGGCCACGACGACGTATCCGTCGGTTGGCTTCTTGCGCGCGGCGATCTGCACCGGTTTGCCGTCCTTCAGCGTGAAGGCGCGGCCGGAACCTTCGCTCCAGAACAGGCGATCGACGGCAGGCGCATAGACGACGCCGAGCGTCGGGCGGCCGTTCTCGACGAGGCCCACGTTCACGGTGAACTCGCCGTTGCGGCTGATGAATTCCTTGGTGCCGTCGAGGGGATCGACCAGCCAGAACGCTCCCCCCGAGACGTCGGGGATATTGCCCTGGGCCACGCCCTCCTCGCCGACGACGGGCAGGCTTGGCGACAGCTGTGTGAGCGCAGCAGCAATCAGGCGCTCAGCGGCTTCGTCGGCCTCCGTCACCGGAGAACGGTCCGCCTTGCTGCGCACCTCGAAGGGGGTGCGATACACCGCCATGATCTGTTCGCCGGCGCGTAGCACGATGTTGCGCACGGCTGCGGCCAACGCGCTGTGAGGCAACTTGCTGCTCATACGGGGGCGATCCCGGGGTCCGGACGGCGGAAGGGCGCGGAGTGGAACACCCGGGCTGGCAGGGGTCAACGAACTCGGGCGGCAAAGGACCGGGAAAGCCCAGGCGACTTGACTCCAGGCCGCCGGAAGAATAGAACAAATAAAGAACATTACTCGGGTGCGCCTTACGATGAACCCTGTCCACCGCCTGGAGCAACTGAAGGCCCAAGTCCGGGCCATCGAGGTGCCGAAGCTGCACCCGGTCGTCTCGCTTGGCGATGGGGCATTGGATGAAGCCCTGCCCTGGGGTGGGCTGCCGGTGGCTTGCCAGCATGAGATCGCGGGCCTGCCCGGCGACCGCGGCGCAGCGTTCGGGTTTGCGCTCGGGCTGCTGGCTCGCCTGGGCAGCGCGGCGCCGATCCTGTGGTGCCAGCGTGCCGATGCGAGCGGTGAGACCGGTTCTTTGTATGCACCGGGTCTGACCGGCTTTGGCTTGGCTGCTGAGCGTGTGCTCGTTGTGCGGGCGCACAACACGGCCCAGGTGCTGTGGGCCAGGGAAGAAGGCCTGCGCAGCAGCGGTCTAGCTGCCGTCGTGGGCGAAGTGGATGCGGTGGGCTTTGCCGAAAGTCGTCGGCTGCAGCTTGCCGCGGAGGCTGGGGGCGTCACCGCGTTGACGATCGTTCCGCACCAGACCGCCATCTCTGGTGCGGTAACACGGTGGTCGGTTGCTTCCTCTGGGAGGAGGGAAGCCGACCGCTGGGAGTGGGCCCCTCGCTGGCACGTCGCTTTGACGCGTGCCCGCGGTGGCGCCCCAGCTGCTTGGGAAGTGGAGTGGAACCGTGCGCAGAGTCATTTCTCTGTGGTTGCCGACGTTTTCAACCGATCGACTCAGCCGCACCCAGCGCAAATGGCGGGTTAAGCCCTTCGCCACTGTGGGCGCCAGTGCCGGCGGCCTGCGCATCGCAGCAATGAACACCCATGCCGCCGACACCGGCGTGCATCCAGGCATGCCGCTTGCCGATGCACGCGCGGTATCTCCTGCGCTGGAAGTGGCGGCGGCAGATCCTGCCGGTGATGCCGAGACGCTGACCAAGCTTGCTGCCTGGTGCGGCAGTTTCAGTCCGTGGACCGCCCCGGACCCTGCCGGGGCGGCCGAAGGCGCCGGCATCTGGCTCGATGCGACCGGCTGCGCGCACTTGTTCGGCGGGGAAGCCGAGTTGCTGCAGGAATTGCTCGCTCGCGTCGAACGCCTGGGATTTGCGGCGCGCGCAGCCATCGCCGACAGCGCGGGGGCGGCATGGGCAATGGTGCGCTTTGCTCCCGGCGACCGCGCCGTCGTCGTTCCGGCCGGGGGCAGTCGCGCTGCGTTGGCCGGGCTGCCCATGGCGGGCTTGCGTCTCGCGCCGGCAATCGTGGAGGGCCTGGCGACGCTCGGCTTGCGCCGCATCGGCGACCTATACGACGTTGCGCGCGCCCCCTTGGTGGCGCGTTTCGGCAAACCACTGGCAGAACGCCTCGACCGTGCCCTGGGCGTGGCCAGCGAGCCGCTGTCGCCGCTCCTGCAGGAGATTCCGTATCGGGAGCGTCTTGGTCTCGCGGAGCCCATCGGCACACGGCCGGACATCGATGCCGCCCTCACCCATTTGCTGGAAGCTCTGTGCGTGCGCCTCGCGCGCGAGCATCGTGGGGCGCGGCGGTTGGAGTTCGCGCTGTTCCGTGTCGACGGTTCGGTAGCACGGGTGCATATCGGCACCAGCCGGCCAGTGCGCGAGCCACGGCACTTGCAGCGCCTGTTCGCCGAGCATCTGGGTCAGCTCGATCTCGGCGAAGGGGTCGAGGTGCTGACGCTGGCAGCGCCGGTCGTGGAAGATTTGGCAACTGCACAACTCGATATGACGGCGCAAGTCTCGGCCGTGGCTGCGGCAAGTGTCG
>CAXRHS010000822.1:0-2249 GCA_964230235.1 Myxococcota bacterium | reverse complement strand
GCTCGACAAGCTGCTGGCCGGCGTCGATACCGGCATCCTGGTCACCTCGTTCATCGGCGGTAACAGCAACAGCCTGACCGGCGACTTCTCGCTCGGCATCCAGGGCCGGGTCATCGACAAGGGCAAGCTCGGCGCACCGGTGGGCGAGATGAACCTGTCGGGCAACCACAAGACCTTCTGGAACAAGCTGGCGGCGGTCGGCAACGACCCCTACCTTTACAGCTCGCTGCGCGTACCCAGCCTGCGTTTTGACGGCACGGCGGTCAGCGGAGCGTAGGCAAACACGGAAGGGGGGATCGTTCAGATGGCTGACATTGCTGCTGTTTCTTCTCAGCCCGGTCCCAAGGTAACCCGCAGGTCGCCGCCACCGACAGCCCCCACGCTCAACGCTCCGGCCGACAGCGCACTGACGCGGAAACACGGAAGGGGGGATCGTTCAGACGGCTGACATTGCAGCTGTTTCTGACCAGACCGGTCTCAAGGTAGCCCACAGGCGGCCGCCCACACTGCCCCCAAGTCCAGCGCCTCAGCCGGTAGCGCGCAGCTGGCATCCTTGTAGTGCTCGCTGGCGATGACCTTGCCGCGCCGCAGCCACTGAATCTCGATGGAAGTCGCGCTGGTGCACCCGCCGGCCTGGCTGGCGCGCAGGTAATCCAGCAGCACGTCGATTCGGGGCAGGTCCGCCGCGCCGAGTCCCGCCGCGTTGCAAGCACGGCCGCTGCCAAGGCCGAACGGATCGCTCGCCGAGACCGTGTCGATGACGGCAAAGCGCTTGCTTGCGGCGTCGTAGCGCAGGTCGCCGCCAAAGTGCCCGAAGCAGCCCGCGTGGACAAACCGCAGCAGCAGTTCATCGCCGTCGCGCAAGCGGGCGGTGGCGATGTGCGCGCTGTCGGTGGCTGCGCCATCCTCGAACGTCGCCGGGTCAACACCCAGCGCGCCCGTCCACGAACCACCGCGTTTTTGGCGCAGCCAGCGCTCGAGCGCTTGCAGCCAGCCGCCAGCCGGCGTTGCAGTCTGCCCAGCGTGCGCAGCAGGCGGCGCGCGATTGAACGGCACCACCGGCGCCGGGCGCTCGCGAATCCGGTGCAGGGGCTCAACGGCCGAAGTGGGCACTGCCAGCAACTGGACAGCGGTCAAAGCAAGGCAAATCAAACGCGCGGCGGTCATCGCAATCCAAAGCGCCGGCATCGCCCGGCCTGCCTTGGACGCCCGCAGATGCCGCCCGGTCTATGTGTCGTCGAGCGTCCGCGGCCAGCTGTCTTTGAGCAACTGCGACAGCGCGCGATCCGCCAGAAGCCTGCCGCCGGTCTGGCAGCGGGCGCAGTAGTTGCACTCGTTGTCGGCGTACACGATGCGCTGGACCGGCGCTGCGCACACGGGGCACGGTTGCCGAAAGCGCCCATGCACCGCCATGTCCGGCCGAAACGCCGTCACGTGCTCGGGAAAACCGTCACCCGCTTCAGCGGCCAGGCGGTCGCGCCAAAGCTGCAGGGTGGTCTGGACCGCGGCGAAAAGCTGCGCCATCTCCGACTCGTCCAAGTTGGTCGTCAACTGCAACGGCGACAGCCGTGCGGCATGCAGGATTTCGTCGCTGTACGCATTGCCAATCGCCGCAAGCACCGTCGGGTCGCAGAGGGCGCGCTTGAGGGTGCGACGCTTGCTGCGCAGCGCCTGAGCAAAGTCCGCGACGGTCGCGGTCATCACCTCCAGACCGCCGCGTTGATGGTGCGCCAGGCCCGCCTCACCGCGCACCAGGTGCAAAGATGCCCGTCGCCTGGATCCGGACTCGGTCAGCCACAAGGTGCCGCGGGCGTTCTGCAAAACGACGAGCGCAGTCTTGGGCACTTTGGGGTCGGGCGAGGGCCGAAAGTGCAGCCGCCCCAGCACCATCAAGTGCACGACCAACCACAAGTCGCCGTCGGTCCCGATGGCCAGGCGCTTGCCAAGGCGCCGCACTGCAACGGGCACCTGACCGTGCAGCGCGACGAGCGGCGGATCCACGGTGCGCACCACAAAGGGATCTTGCGCCCGCACCAGGTCGATGGGCGTACCGAGCAGCCGCGCCCGCAGCGCCTCGGCATAGACTTCAAGGTCGGGGTATTCGGGCATGGCCCGCCACCAGCGTTGTGCAATACACCCTGTCAGGGCGCTTCCGACTCGTCGGGAATCAGCACGGTCAGACTCGCCGACACCATGGTGTGGTGGTCGTTGGCGCCATCAAACGCCAGCGCCACGTCGAAACCCAACCG
>CAXRHS010000821.1:0-6874 GCA_964230235.1 Myxococcota bacterium | reverse complement strand
CCTGCTGGATGGCCGAGGCGTCGGTCACGACCCAATTGGCCGGCAGCACCGCCGCGTAAGGCAGCAACGGCAAGTGGTCGAGCATCACCTTGATCTCGCCGTCGCCCGTGCGCACGTCGAATTTGCCGCTGACCTGGTTTTGCGCGGGCTTGCCGGGGACGTGAAAGTTCATCGCCAGCGTGACAAGGTCGCTGTCTGCCTTGCGCTCCAATCGCATCGAGAAATCGGAGACCTCGCGCGCCGCCGCGCCGGCCCGTTGGTCGTCAAAGCGCGCGGAGCCATGCTCGACCACCACCAGCGGCACCGGCACCGAACCCATCGCCGTGCGCAAGCGCTCGACCTGGCCCTGCAGGCGATCCGCACCGCGCGAAAACAGCTCGGCCAACCACGCGCGCACCGCCGCCCCGTCGGCCGGGTCGCTCTTTTTGGACTCTGGCTTTTCGGCTGGCTTGGCCGTGCCCGTGGCGGGCTTGGTCGGCGAGACCGGTTCCTTGTCGATCTTGGCAGCCGCTTCTTGCGGATCGGGCGGCGCCAGCTCGTCGTCGTCGTCGCCCACGATGGGCGCGGGATTGGCGTCGCGCCGCGCGACGATCACCGGATCGCGCACCACCACTTGGGTGACATGCCGCAGCAATTGCCTGGCCGCCGCGGGGATCTTGCTCTCCAAGGCCGCGGGCAGGGCCAGCACAGGACCTGGTTGCTTGCTCAAGCGGGCGGCAATCTCGCGCACATCCAGTCCAAAGGCGGCGCGGCCGGTGGACTTGACCACGCGCACGCCGCCCAGCGCTGCCTCGCCGTCGCTGCGCAGGCTGATCCGGCCAACCCGCACGCGCCAATCGCCCGCCGCCACCGACACATCGGCTGGCAGCACCACCGCCATTTCGCCGCGTTTTTCGGGCCAATCGAGCGATCCGTCCAGGCGGACCGGCTGTGCGATGCCCTGGACCCGAACCGAGGCTTGGGCTTGCAAGCGCACTTTTTCTTGCACCGGCGAGGTGTTGACCACGTCGACCGCGCCGCTGTCCAGCCGAAGGTGGCGCACGTCCAGACCCGCAAGCGAAATCGGGGCACCCTGATCGTCGTCCAGGGCGAGTTCGCAACCGCGCAGCTTGATGGGCGGAACGTGGCGGCTGAGGTACTTGCGCCAACCGCCGTCGGCCGGTTCGGTGTCGTCTTTGCGCGGACGCAGCAACCAGTCCACCACCGCCTGGACATTGAGCCGACCCTGGGCGTCGCGGCGCACGGCAAAGCGCGGACGGGTCACTTCCACATTGCGGACGAAGACCTTGGGCGACCACAAGCCGTCGATGTCGAACTGCACCTCAACGCGTTCGATGGTGCCAATCGGCGGTTCAGGCTTTTGCTTGTCGCGCAGGGCCACCTGGCCGATAACCACGCGGTCGGTGAGGTCGGTCCAAACGGTGCCGATCTCGACGATCAGACCGCGCCGTGCCGCCCGCTCGGTTACAGCCGTCCGCAGGCGATCGGCAACTTGCAGCGGCGCCGTTTGCCACAGGTAGCCGGCGACGGCGGCGAACAGCCCCACCAGCAGCGGGACCGCAATGCGCAAAGTGCGGGCCATGTTCAGCGCGCGATCGGCCGGCGGTTCGGCAAGCAGGCGGCGATACCGGGCCGCGCTAGTTCAGCGAACCCTGGCCGGCCGACACGACGATGGCACCAATGAACGCGCCAGCGCCGGCAAGGGCGACCACGACCATGGTGACCGTTTTGCCGGTCGACATCAGGTCCACCTCGTACGCCTTGAGCGTATTGAGCGGCAGCAGCGTGTCGCGGTCCGAGGCCACAAGCTGACTCGACGCCATCGAAAAGTTGAATGGCGTCAACTGGTAGCGCCGCCCGCCGTCGGTGCGCACGTACAGACGGGTGTCGCGACCGACGCCGACCTGCTGGCTTTTGGCGCTCTGAATGACCACGACGTCCGTCTCGCTGCGATTGAGCAGCTTGCCGAAGTCGTCTGGGTTGTCCTTGTACTTCTCTTGCAGCTGGCCGTCTTCGGACAGTGCCGTAGCCGACTGCAGCTTGCGGAACTCTTCTTGCGGCACCACGTAGGTGTTGTAGCAGCCGCTGGCGACGATCGTCAGGCTGAGCAGGAGCGCGGTCGCGGCGAGCGTCGGGCGGGTCATGCGTTCCTCGTTTAGGGCAGGAAAGGGTCGGCTGGCAGGGCAAGCGAAGCGGCCGGACTAGGCCTTTTTGGCGCCCATGTGCTCCCAGATGGCGTTCAGATCGGTCTGCAGCAGGTAGAAGGTCAGCAGGCCACCGGTGCAGAACTGGCCGACGAGATACACAACCGCACGGTTGGGCACGTTGGCGCCGACCAGTTGCGCCATTTCGCCAATGGCGTTGAAGAACTTCCACATCACGATCAGGCCATAGATCGGGATGAGCAGGTGCCACCAGGTAAAGCGCTTCTCACCAAAGAAGGCGTTGACCTCATCATAGCGCTTGATCAGCCACAGAATCGCCAGGATGAAGCACACCGCGTTCTTGATGGTGGTCATCACCGGGTCTTCGATGGTGCCATGCTGGCGGTTTGAGCGCCGGCCGCCGCCAAAACCGCCGCCGCCACCAGAGGAGCGCGGAGGGTCGTTGCGCGGCGGCTCGCTGCGGGGTGGTGGCGCTTCTTCGCGCACGGGTGCCAGCTTGGGCTCAGGCGCGCGCGGCACGGGCGCCGACTGACGCTGCGGCTCCGGCGCTTTGGGTGCGGGCACTGGGGCCGGGGCAGCCGCCTGGGGGGCTGCATCCTGTTGCTCGAACATCGCCAGCATCTCGGGCGACAGTTCCATCGCGACGGTGGCCTCGTTCTCGCCGATGTTCCACGCGTCCTTCATCTCGTCGATCTGCGAGGCGCCGACCCAGGTGCGCACGCGCTCGTCGTAGACGTACTCGTCTTGCGCCAAATCACCCTTGCGCGCCATGTCGCGCAACTTGTTCAGATCGCATGGAATGTACTGGCCATTGCGGTGCAACTGAAACGACATCGGATGGCTCCAGCAGGTTTGGGCGGCCTGCGTTGTCGGGTGGGGGCGCGGCGCGCGCCGACGATCAGCTGTCGAGGCCCTTGAGGCGGCGCAAATCGCCCATGACCTTTTGGTACTCGATTTCCCAGGTGTTGGTACCCTCTTGCAGGTTCTTGATGCGGCGGCGGACCTCCTGGTCCAGGTCGTCGTCCACGTGGGTATGTCGGTTGATCACTTCGCGCAGCGTGCGCCGCAGGACGTGGTCTTCGCCGAACACCTCTTCGACGTGGCGGCTGTGCAACAAGGCTTCGATGATTTGCTTGGTGATGTACTCGACCGCGCGATCGCCTACACCAAAGTTGCGCTCTTCCGCGATTTTCTGCTTGATCTTATTGAGTTGCGTGAACTCCAGCCCTTCTCGCGAGATCTTCTCGCGGGCGCGATCGGTGACGTCGCGGTCGACGCGGATGTACTCGCGCAGCACGCTTTCGACGTCGAGCACGACTTCGGACAGCATCTCGTCGGCCACTTCAATGTCGCCGCTGCTGGCCAGCGCCTGCACCCTGTCGGTGGCGATCGCGTTTACTTTGCCCGGATACAGTCGCATGTCTTCCCTTTTCGCCCGCGCCCCTGCCCGACGCGGCCGGCGGCGCTTGCGCGCAATCCAACCCCAACCTGCCCGCGCACGGCGGCGCCGACCGGCTGCATGGGGCTGGGCCACGGTTGGCGCTTTTTGACGGTCGCCTGCCGCGGCAGGGGCGAAAACCTAGCACGTTTGGGTGGGGTCGTATAGGTCCGGGACGGGTCGCCGCGGCGCGAATGCGAGATCGCCTTGTCCCGCTGCAACCGAACGGCGGCCCGAGCGCGGTTTGCCTTTCGCGCACGCCCGTTGCGCGCCGTGCGCTTCGCTGCCCGCTTTTGCAGCCGCGGCCGGAACCCGCTTGCGGGCGGCGAAGACTGGTTGGGCTGGATGGCCGGCGGCGGCGTCTACAACCGCTCCAGCGCCCAAGGCGCCTGGTATTCATGCAAGCGACTGAAGAAGTCCGCGTACTTGTCCGCCATCGCCGGGTCGTTGCTGGCCGTCAAGGTCTTGACCTTCTTCTTGCCGACGGTCTCGGTGCGTTCGACCACAAAACCCTCTTCGATGAAGATGCGCAAGGCATTGGTCAAGTTGACCTTGCTCATCGCCTCGTAGCACTCGACGGTGCCCAGGTCGAAGGCCATCTGGGCGACCCGCTGGGCGTGATCGACGAACGCCGCTTCGGTCAGCGGGCCGGCCTTGAGCTGACCGATGGCGCGGCCGACCAGCGCGTATGACTCGATGAAGTTCTGCAAAAGCTTGGCGTACAGCCGCAGCGCGCCGCGGACCGTGGTCGCCACAGACAGCGTGCCGTCGCCGTGGCGCTGCAGCCAGCCTGCGGCCAAGAACTCGTCGAGCGTTCGCGCGTATTGCTCTTCAAACTGCATGCCCGGCTCGTAGACGAACTCAAATTTGAGCAAGCGGCTCAAGAACTTGGTCTGCGCCTGCAGCACGTCCGGCGCCATCGCTGCAGCGCGCTGCAAGTGCGACAAGATGGCGGCGGCCAACAGGGCATCGGCGACAAAAAGGTGCAGCAGGTTGTTCTTGTAGTAGTCCAGGTGCATGCGGCCTTCGGCGCGCACGATCACCACCTCTTCGCTGTCGAACCGCCGCCGCAAGATCCACTTGCTGGCCGAGAAAAGATCCAGCGCGTGCTCGACCACGTCGTGGACCGCCTGACCGATGGCGCGAGCGCGCTGGCTCAGGTTGCCAAACGGGTCGGGCTGGCCGCCGGCCTCGGCCTGGCGGGCGGCGTCGTGTTGTTCGGCTTGCAGAATCTGCAGGCGTTGGACCTGCATCGCGGTAACAATGGGCTCGGAGAGCACCGCGCCGCGCCGGATCGCGATGTCGAGCAGATAGCCGACCCGCAGCGACAGGTCCTCGCGCGCGATGCCCTTGTGGGTCTTGCTCAGCAGCACCGCGGCGACCAGCACCGTGGGGGTCAGCACGGCGGCCTGGTTGATGCCGCCCAGGATTCGCCACCCGCACACCTTCAGCGCGCGGTCGAAGGCCTTGGGGTCGCGCACCCCTTCGGGGCCCATCGCGCCAAACTCCTCGAGCACCGCGCGCACGCTCATCGGTTCGCCAAACTGGATGCGGATTCGGCCGTACTTGTGCACCAGCACCTGGGTGGCCTTGAGCACCTCGACCGGCGACTCGGCGACTTTTTCGCCGCCCTCCAGTTCTTTTCGGTAGGCCTTTTCTTCGATCAACCGCTCGTAGCCGAAATTGGCCGGAACGAAGCGGATGTCGTCGCGGCGGCCGTCCGCCACCGTCTCAAGCACCAACTTGACCAGCCCGAACTTGGGCGGCAGGAGCTTACCGGTGCGCGATCGCGTGCCCTCGGGAAAGAACTCGATCCAGTGACCGTCGGTCAGCAGCTTGCGCACGTAGTGGCGGAATGCGGCGGCGTAGATCGGCTGCCCGGAGAAAGTGCGGCGCAAGAAGAACGCGCCAGCGCGGCGAAAAATCGACCCCAGCGGAAAGAAGCTGAGGTTGGCCCCTGCGGCGATGTGTGGCGGAATCAAGCCGTTGCGGTAGAACAGGTAGCTGATGATGAGGTAGTCGATGTGGCTTTTGTGGCTGGGAACAATGACCAGCGGGTCTTTGCGACCGGCGAGCCGCAAGCGATCCAGGCCCTCTTCGTCGACTTCGATGCCGTCGTAGATGCGCGCCCACAGCAGCGTGAGCACGAACGACAAGAACGCGAGCATGTTCATGGTAAAGGTGGCGCCGATTTCCTTGAGGTTGGCGTGCGCCTCTTTGGTCACGTCATCGATCGACCGGTTCTGCGCAGTGGCGATGCGGCCCAGGTCGACCAGCACTTCCGGATCGCTCAAGATCTCTTTGCGGATGACCTCGGGCGGCCGAATCGGTGCGCCGCGGATGACCCGGTCCTCTTGCTGCAGCGCCTGCACGATGTCGCTGCGAAGACGCTCGGCCAGCACCATGTCGTCGCGGGTCGCGGCGTGGCGACCTAAGAATGCCTGTAGATCGATCGGTTCACCCATGCGAACGTGGGCGCGCCGGTGGTTCAACACAAACGACAACAACTTGCGCAGCCGGCCCGGCGCCGACGGATCGCCAAAAAACTCGTCGATGATCGAATGGCGGCCGCGGTCCGGATCGCGCTCCCACACCAGCACTTGCGGCACGACCATGAGCGGAAACTCGATCGTGCGCTGCACTTCGACCAGTTCGCGCAAATAGGCCATCTGCGGTTTGGGGTTGATGAGGTCGAGCAGCGAAAACCCGCGCCGCAAGAACAGCACGACCGGTTCGCGGCGGCGCAACAAGCCGTGCAGCAGTTCGTCTTCGCCCCTGGGGTTGGCGCGGCCAAACAGCCGCCGCAGCCCTGCCGCAATCACCCACCGCAAGGGCTGCAGCCAGCGCATCGACACGCCGTTGGCGAAGCGGGCGAGCGGCAAGCCGTGCTGCAGCCACGCCCAATTGAAGTAGAAGTAGTCGAGCAGGCTGATCGTCGACAGCACATGCACCAGGCCGCCGCCCTGCCGGTGCAATGCATTGAGATCGTTGGCGAGCTTGGCAGGAAACGCGACCGGCTTGAAAAAGACCCACGCGAACCAACGCGCGATCCAGCCCAGCCGCGGCACCATGGCCGATGGGTGCTGCAGGTCGCGATCGTGCAGGCCGTCGGCGGGGGCGAGCGAGACGGCGCGCAGCCCCATCGGCGTCATCACCGCACCGCGGGCACCGGCGGTGCCGCGCGAAGGGGTCAGCGCTGCGGCCGGCGGCACGGGACTCGGTGGCGAGGCGGGGTCAGGGGTTGGCGCAGACATGGTGTGACCTCGCCGGG
>CAXRHS010000820.1:0-2782 GCA_964230235.1 Myxococcota bacterium | reverse complement strand
CTTGCTGCTTGGCACGCTGGCGGTTTCGCTTTTCCTGCCATTTGGCGAGGGCGTCGCCGTCACCGCCATGGACGTCAGGGCCGGTTATGTTCGACCGACCAAGAGCTCTGGCGCCGAACCGCCGCTGGCAGACGACAAGTTCAAGGCCGCCTACGCAGACGCCAAGGGCAAGAACTTTGCCGCCGGCAAAGCTGTGTACGACAAAGTCTGCAAGGCTTGCCACGGCGACAACGGCGAGGGCAAGGCGGCGCTGGGCTTCAACCTGACCGACGACTGCTACAAGTACGGCGGGACCTTCAAGGACCTGTACGTGACGGTCGCCGACGGTCGGGCCGGCAACAAGATGCCCGCGCAGGCCGGCGCCCTGAAATCCGAAGAGATCCGTCAGGTTGTCTACTACATCCGCAGTCTCAAGGGCACCAACGCGGCCGGTGGCCAGCCCTGCGTCGGCGACAAAGTCGCGGACTGACCGGACTGCGCAACGCGGCGCCGGTGGCCGGCCTTTTGGCCGGCAAACGATGAAAACCCTACGCCATCACATCGTGCGCACGGCGGCCCCGCTGGCTGCGGCGGTGTGGCTGCTTGCCCTCGCCAGCGTCGCCTTCGCCCACCCAGGCAACCTCATCCAGGGCCGCGTCACACCGAACCTGACGCCAGTGGGCCAGTGGTTTGTCTGGGATTTCCACGAGAGCATCGCCATCGGCACCGCGGTGCTGGCCGCGGCCTATGCGTGGGCACTGCGCAGGTGGCACCCCAAACTGGGCTTGCCTGGCATTGCCGCCACCGGCGCCCAAAAAGGCTGCTACTACGGCGGCCTCGCCGTGATGTACTTGTCGCTCGACGGCCCGCTGCACCACCTGGCCGACGAACTGCTGTTCTCGGCGCACATGCTGCAGCACATGCTTTTGCAGCTGGTATGGGCGCCATTGCTGATCCTGGGCGTACCCGCGTGGCTGTGGCAGGCCCTGTACGAGCTGCCCGGTGCGGACCGGTTTGCTCGCTTCATCAGTCGGCCGTGGCCCGCTTTCTGGGCTTTTCAGGCGGCGATGTGGACCTGGCACCTGCCGCGCCTCTACAACCTGGCGCTTGAAGTCCACGCCTGGCACATCGTGGAGCACTTGTGCTTCATGGTCACGGCCGTGGTGTTCTGGTTCGTGGTCATTGCGCCGCTGCCGCACCTGGCCCGCTCGTTGCCCAAAAGGATGGCGTTCATCTTCCTGAACATGACGGCCATGAAGACGCTCGGCCTGATTCTGACCATGTCCAGCGTCATCATCTATCCGTTCTACATCAGCGCGCCGCGGGTCTTTGGCATCGACGTCCTGAGCGACCAGCAGGTGGGCGGCATGATCATGTGGATGCCGGGCGGCGGCCTGATGTGGTTTGGCGTGGGGCGCGTATTCTGGCTGTGGGTCAACCGGGCAACGCCAGCGCGCGGGCTGACCGGCATCGCACACCTGGACCGGGCACGTCACGCGGCGCTGGGCACGGCGAGTCCTGCTGACACGACAGCGCCGGATCTCGCACCGGACGACCAGCCGGCCGTGCTGGGGAGGGTGGCACGATGAGGACCTTGGTCGCGGTGTTCGCCGGCGTTGCGTTTGGCGCTTGCACGCGGTCTGGGCCATCGACCGTCGTCGCCCATGCTGCGCCACCCGCCGAGCAAGCTGTGGCGGCACCGGACAGCGCGGCACAGGCGGCCCCGTCGGTGGCACCGATGCCGGGCACTGCGGTCGAGTTGGGCGGAAGGACCCAAGCTGGCCGCTATCAGGCGGTGCTGCGCTTCACCGTGCCCAGGGTTTCTGAGTTGTTCGCGGCGGAATTGCAGGTGTCGCTTGCCGGCGGCGCGGCGTTGCCCGAGGGCACTACCGTCGCGGTTGACGCCACCATGCCCGAACACCGCCACGGCATGATGACCCAGCCTGTGACAGCTGCGGCAGGCCCTGGTCGCTGGCGCACCGAGGGCCTGAAGCTACACATGCAAGGCACTTGGGTGTTCGCGGTTGCTATCGGCGGCCCGGCCGGTGAGGATCGCGTGGCGGTGCCGTTTGAACAACCGCCCGAAGCGGCTGCCCAGTGAACCAGCTGTGGTTCGCCACCGCGGCGCTGGCGGTGGTCGCGGTGGTGGTCAGTGGCTGCAGCGATCCGCAAGACGCCCCGTGGACCGCCGCGGAACTGCGGATCATCCTGTCACTTTCTCCGCCTCCCGCGCTGGCAGCAAGCCAAGGGAACCGCTTCGCGGACGACGAGCGCGCAGCGCGTTTGGGCCAGCGGCTGTTTTTTGACAAGGGCCTGAGCGGCAACGGCAAGATCGCGTGCGCAACCTGCCACGATCCTGCCCGCTACTTCACCGACGGTCGGCCGCGGGCGCGCGGGATCGCCGACACAACCCGCAACGCGCCGACCGTCCTGGGTGCGCAGAATCTGCCGTTTCTTTTCCACGACGGCCGCAAAGACAGCCTGTGGGCGCAGGCACTAGGCCCCCTGGAGAACGACGCCGAGCACGGCTTTGACCGCACCGCGGCGCTTCACCACCTCGCCGCCCACTACCGCGCGGAGTACGAAGCCGTGTTTGGACCGCTGCCCGCTGCAGCTGAAGTCGCAGCGCTGCCGGACCACGCCAGGCCACGGCCGCTCGACAGCGCGCATCCGCAAGCGCGCGCGTGGGCGGGACTGTCTGCAGCCCAGCAAGAGGCGGTGACTCGGGCCTTCGTCAACCTTGGCAAGGCGATCGAGGCCTACGAACGCCGCTTGACGCCGCAAATGGCGCCGTTCGACACCT
>CAXRHS010000819.1:0-4312 GCA_964230235.1 Myxococcota bacterium | reverse complement strand
CCGATACGGCACCGTCAAGTGGTGGTTGAACACGAATTCCTTGCCCTTGAACTCGATCGAAGCCACGTGCCCTCCAAGACCCTGTCGCCGCCGCCAGTTATCGCCACCGCACCGCCAAAACCCTTACCGAATTCGCGACCTGCGCCGCCCGGAACCGCGAGTGTATCCCGACCCCGACGTCGCCAGCAACCAGAATTCTTGACCCGCCGCCACCGCCAACCGACGATGTCGCCATGCGACAACGACGTCGCCGTTGAACCCCAAGGACGCCATGGCCCTCACCAAAACTACCGAAAGCAGCGGCAAGTGCATCCGCGACGGCCGCTACACGCGCTCCAAAGTCAAAGCGAACAAGCAAACCAAGGCGCTCGAAGCTGTCATCGGCGCGCCACAGGTCACGCTCAAGCAGCACATCGACGCCCGCATCGCCGCCGACGACGCCGCGATTGACGCCCGGGCCGAGCAGGACGCGCGCGAAGAGGATCTGCAAGACGCTCAGGGTGCCCTCTCTGCGAAACTGTTCGGCGAAAGCGGTTCGTACGACAGCGATGTCTACCGCGCCGTGTTCGAGGTGTCGCCGTCGAAGATCGCGGTGATGGCCGAAGACGACCGCCGCAAGCAGTACGTCAAGGTCAACGACGCCATTGCCAAGGGCGTGCCGAAGGCATGCGACCCTGCCGCAAAGGCGGTGCTGGCCGCTCACGGCGACTACGCCAAGGCCTACGGCAACCGCGAGAACGCCGACAAGGTGCTCGGCGATGCAGAAAAGCTCGAGGGCAAAGCCCGCGACAACTGGCACACGGCGATCCGCCAGCTCAAAGCGCAGTTGACCAACTTGTTCCCCCGCGACCCCAAGAAGGTGCTGCGGTTCTTTCCGGTGGCGGCCAAAGCGAAGAAGAAGGGCCCGGGCGACGATGAGCCGAAGTAGCGCTCGGTAGCGTCGGCGCATGCCGGGCATGCGGTGGCGCTGCGACGAGGATTTTGCGCGATTGGGGTGCATGCGGCGGCGCTGCGATGTTGCTGGCGGGTCGCATGCCGGGCATGCGGTAGCGCTGCGACGTGGATTTTTCGCGCATAGGCTGCATGCGACGCGACGGCGACGCGGATCTGGCGAAAATGGGCGGCATGCGACGGCGGGACAGCGTTGGTGGCGTTCTGGTCGGGCCTGGTGGGCAACAAAGTTCGCGTTGGCCACCTACACCTCGCTCAAGAACACAAGCACCTGCCCGCGGTTTGGCATCGGTTTCACCTCTTCCCAGAGCTCAAAGTCGCGGGCTGCACAGGGTGCACACCAGTCGCTGGCCCAGCATCGGCGGCCTGACGCAAAACTACCGGCAGGGCTTGTCAACGCGCGGCGGGCAAGTGAATCGCGCGGCGCCGATGGCAAGATTCGGCGGTAGAGGCCCTGGCTGCCCTTGGGCCAAATCACATTGCCGTTGCCCTCGCAGAGAACCGCCGCGCATTGTCCCCCAGAGGCACCGACAAGCCGGCAAGCAGCTGCTGTTAGCGACACGGCAAACGTCTTGGCGATGTCCTCAACAACAGCCATGCTCAGACCGGACTGGCCTTGAATAGCGCGCAGCAACAACGCATCAGGCATGAGAAGCTCGGCAGCAAATGCGTTCGCCTGATGCTCTTTGTCGCGGTCGGTGTGCGGGTTCTCAAGGTCTTCGACGCTGCAAGTAGATGACGCCCGGTGCAGCACGATGTGGCCAATCTCGTGGGCGATGCCAAAGCGAAGCCGTGCCGCAGACTGGCCGGTAGCGGGCACGCGGATACAACCGCGGCTGCCGATCGTCGTCACCCTTGCGGCGGCGCCAACCAGTTCGTCGTAGACAACGACATGGCCAAGCACGCAGGCAACTGCCTCAACGTCAATCGGTGAGGGCGGACACCCAACTCGGTGCCAGAGCGCGCGGGCGTCGTGTACCGCAGCTTTGAGCAGTTCAGCGCGCGTCGTCATCGGCCTCTACCTGCGAAACGTCTTCGAGCGCCAGCAACTCGGCGAGTTGGCTCTCTAAGTCTTCCCGGGGGTTGGCCTTCAAATCGCGATGCGCAACCTGCGGCTGGCGACCAACGAGACGCGCCATGAGTTCCTCAATCGAAAGCGCAAGCGCGCGCACCTGAAGTGTCCGGGCAGCCCGTGCCTCTTCAAATGCCGCTTTGTAGCGAGAAGTCACGCCTACCCTTGCTGGCGACAGGCGTGCCCGTACGCTAGCGAGCAGCTTTGCCTTGGCCGCGGGCACGTCCACACCCCAGGCCCTTAGGTTCGCCGCGATTTCATCAGGTGCCGCGACGTGGCACTCGGCCACAAGATCAAGTACCCGCTCGAGGTCTGTTCGCGTTCTCATTGCGCCTCCCGTAGTCCGTCGATGATGATGCTTTGCAGCCATTCGGGCATTTGCACTGTGCGGCGGCGAATCTTCTTCTGCACCGCCTCCAACTCCGTCTTGCTCAGCTCGGCGTACTGACGGACTTCTTCCAGGGTATCAGCGACTGCAAATGCCTCGATTGTTTTCCGCAGCACATGGTCGTTTTGCTCCTCAGCTTCTAATGCGAGCCATTTGAGCCACCGGTTGACTGCGGATTGTGAACTCGGGTTTGCAGATTGACCGTTGTTGTCACCGCCAAATTGGTCCAAGAGCCCACGCTGGCGAGCCGTCTTTGCAAACTGGTTCGTAACGCACCTCAAGGTGACCATTTGAACCCACGCCTCGGGTACGCCTGATTTCGGCGGTGCCATGCTGACGAACGCCAAGAATGCGTCGGCAGCAACCTCATCCCGGTCAATCGAGCTCGGATGCCCAAAAGTATGCCACCAGTGGTGCGCTGCGTTGAGAAACTGCTCGGGATTTGCCTGCGCCCACGCCAAGCGAGCCGGGTCGACGCCCTTCATGCGGTCGCTGCCTCCATCCATGCTCACCTCCAACGGCCCGAGCGCGCAGCCGCAAAGCCAACCGCGCACCCGGGCCGCGCCCCTCGGCCTACTTGCCCTTGCCGCTCTTGTTGTTGGTCGGGTCCACCAACGTGTACGACTTGCCCGGCCCCGTTGTCGGCGGCATCGTCGTGCCCTTCGGCACCGTCACTTCAGGCCCTTTGCCACCCTTCGGCCCGATCTCCTGGTACTGCCCCGACTTCGGGGCCGGTTGGCCGGGCTTGATTCCGCTAGTTGCCATGAAAACCTCCAAATGTGCGGCGTAAATCCCGGCACCGTTGCCGTTGCGCGGACCGCCACAGTATCCGACGCGACTGTCAATTGCCCGCAGTGCTATTTCACCACGTTCAAGTACGGAAACGCCGACTTGGGCAGCACGTAGCTTCCCGCAGTGTTGCCATGGTGTGCCGCCAAGTGGCAGTTCTCGACGTTTATGCACACGATGGCCAAGTTGCCTAGCGTGCTGTTGGTCGGATCGCCGTCGATGTGGTGCGCGTGCCAAGCGCCAGTCTGTCCCTTGTCGCGGTTGCCGCCAACCAAGCGCTTTCCGCACAGCGCGCAAACACCGCCCTGTCGGTACCAGCGCGTCTGCAAATCGCTGTTCTCAAAAGGTACCCGTTGCGGTGCTCCTGTCGTTGCCATGTTCTCTCCTCACTTACCTTGACGCGTTGATGCGCCGCTACCGGTATTGCTCGCAACAGCGCCCGATTTGCCGAGAATCGTCGCCACCGCCCAAAACTAGTCGAGTCCGAACAGCGGCAGCCCCTTCGGCGTGCCCGCATCCAACACCAGATGCGACGCATAACCCGCTGCAAGTCCAACGATGTAGCCCACCGCCGCCTGCACCAACAGCGCCGCGACCTCCAGGACAAATGCCGTGATCGCATTCGTCGGCCGGACTCGGTAGGCGCGATCAGCCAGATCAGCCGCGAGCTCGCGCAATTCGGCAAGGCGGTGGTGGTGGTTCGCGCTGCCCAGGGTCAGCCCGAGCGCCGTCAGCACACTGTGCGCGACCTTGCGATGGTTTGGCGACGTCGCCGGCTCAAGGATGTCCGGCAACATGGCACCATGCCAGCCGCCGAGTGCGCCGGCCAGTGTCTCTACGAGCGCATTCGCGCGGCTATCTGTCGCCGCGTACAACAGTGCAGCGCCACC
Source organism: Myxococcota bacterium (assembly GCA_964230235.1). Classification (GTDB taxonomy): domain Bacteria; phylum Myxococcota_A; class UBA9042; order UBA9042; family UBA9042; genus SXRM01. The sequence goes on along the minus strand of CAXRHS010000819.1, from coordinate 222 downwards.
GCCGACCCAGGCGCCAACCCGTTGATGCGTTTGTCCGTTTGCCATGGTAACCTCCCAGTCGTTGAATTGGCCGCCATCCGGCAGTTCGCCACATCGGCAAGTGTAGGGGCGCCCGTAGCACGAATCTTTCCGATCTCGGAGTTTTCAGAGGCAACCATGGCGACCAAAGCTGCCAACCTGTCGCGCATCGTCGTCCGCCTCTTGCGCAGCCCGCGCGGCATC
>CAXRHS010000818.1:0-5792 GCA_964230235.1 Myxococcota bacterium | reverse complement strand
ACCGAGAGCGATTCTTGCAAGACCGGTGCGTGCAAGGGCGGCCCCAAGGCGTGCGAAGACGGCAAACCGTGCACCCTGGATGCCTGCGACCCCAAAGCCGGCTGCAAGGTCATCGGCAGCGTCGCCAACGGCACCGGCTGCGACGACGGCGACGCCTGCTCGCAACTGGACGCCTGCGACGGCAGCGGCGGCTGCCAAGGCCAGGCCAAAGTCTGCACCGACAACAACCCGTGCACCGACGACAGCTGCGACAGCGCCAAAGGCTGCGTTTTCGCGGTCAAAGTCGCCGCCTGCGACGACGGAAACGCCTGCACCAAGGGCGACCAGTGCCAGGCCAACGCGACCTGCAAGGGCACGGCGACGACCTGCGACGACGGCAACCTGTGCACCGACGACGGCTGCGACCCCAAGGCCGGCTGCACCACAACCCCCAACAGCGCCCCCTGCAGCCACGCCAACCAGTGCCTGACCGGCACCCAGTGCCAAAATGGGCAGTGCCAGGGCGGCAGCGCGGTCGTCTGCGACGACAAGGTGGCGTGCACGGTCGACAGCTGCGATGTGCTCAAGGGCTGCCAGCACAAGGCCAGCGACGCGCTGTGTGACGACGGCGATCCCTGCACGGGCCAGAAGTGTGACTTGACCAAGGGCTGCGCCAACCCGGCACTGCCCGACACGACTCCCTGCGCGACCGACCGGTTCTGCTCGGCCGGCGTGTGCTTGTGGGCGACCCACTTGGACGCCGGCACCCAGTTTGCGTGCGCGGTGCGTGCGGACCGCACGGTGTGGTGCTGGGGCCGCGGCGAGCACGGCGAGATGGGCAATGACACCAGCGGCAACGCGGGCGGCATTCCCGCGATGAACAAGGTGCCCGCACAGGTCCAGGGCCTCTCTGGCGCGCTGCAGGTCAGCGCCGGTCACAAGGGCGCGTGCGCCGCCACCGCGGGCGGTCAGGTCTTTTGCTGGGGCCTGAACACGGACTACGACCATTTCGGCCTCGGCAACGCGACCAGCGTCATCACGTCGCCCAAGCCGATGAAGGGGATCGCCAACGCCGTCGAGGCTGCGGCGGGCTGGAGCAACTTCTGCGCCAAATTGAGCACCGGCGAACTGTGGTGTGCTGGGTCCAACGGCTACGGCGCAGTCGGTTTGGGCACCAACAAGCCATCCTTTGTCACGCCGGCCACCGCAACCCTTTTCAGCAACGCCAGCGCGGTCGCGTTTGGTGGCTGGCACCTGTGTGCGGTGGTCGGCGGCGCCGTCAAGTGCGTGGGTTGGAACACCTTTGGCCAGATGGCCACCGGCCAGACGACCCCCGACCACCACGCCACGCCCATGACCGTCCCCGTTCCCCCGGCGTTGGGCGTCGCAAGCGGCGAAAAACACAGCTGCGCGCTGCTCCAGGACGGCACCGCCTGCTGCTGGGGCAGTTGCTCCTTCCACCAACACGGCAGCGGCAAGGGCTGCCCAAGCAACGGGGTCCTTTTGCAGCCAGAACAGGTTGCCGGCCTGGACGGGTTGCGCCACATCGACGCCGCGTACCGCACCACCTGCGCGGTGCGCAAAGACGGCACGGTGTGGTGTTGGGGCGGCAACGACAACGGCCAGGTGGGCGACGGTGGCACCGGCCAGCAGGCAGTGCCGCGCCAGGTGGTGGGCTTGCCAGCTTGCGTTTCGGTGGCTGCGGGCGACGACTTCAGTTGTGCGCGCGACGCCATCGGTCAGGTGTTCTGCTGGGGCAATGGCCAGTTTGGCGGCCTGGGCGACGGCGGCTCGGACTTCGACTACGCGCGCGGCTGGGCGACGCTGGTGCCCGCCAGCAAGGCGCCGGGCAGCGCGGTGTGCAAAGTCAGCGACTGCGACGACGGCAACCCATGCACGGCCGACGGCTGCAACGGCACCGGCACGTGTACCCACAAGCCCACTGAGGACGGAACGCCGTGCGCCAACGGCAACGCCTGCCACCAGGGCATCTGCAAGTGGGCGATGGACGTCGCGGCGGGCCTGGAGCACACCTGTGCGCTGCGCCCGGACGGACAGGTCCACTGCTGGGGCCGCAACCTGAACGGCCAGATCGGCAGCGGCAGCTTCGGCGGCGTCCTGGCCAGCCCGAGCCTGGTCCAGGGTGCCAAAGATGGCGTGCAAATCGCGGCAGGCGGCAACACCACCTGCATCGTACAAAAGGCCGGCACTGTGCAATGTTGGGGCGGCGGCGACCAGTGCCAGCTCGCGGGCACCACGGTCGACCAGGCCAAAGCCGTGACCATCAGCGGGCTGTCCAACGTCGCGGTGGTCGCCGTCGGCCAGAGCCACGTCTGCGCCATGGACAAGACCACGACCGAGGTGCGCTGCTGGGGCAGCAACGGCCAGGGCGAGATCGGGTCCGGGTCTGCGAGCGCTGGGCCCGTCTGCAAACCGACCCTGGCGATCGCCGGCAAGCCGACCACAGTCACGGTCGGCCGGCTGGCGCTGGGTGAGCAGTTTTCGCTCGCCAGCAACGACGGGGGCTTTGGCTATTTCTGGGGCAAGAACGACAAGAAACAGCTGACAGCGCAGTACGCACAGAATCAGGTGCCGCAGCCAGCCACGCTGTCGATGACTCCGTGGAAGTGGGTCACGGCCGGCCAGGCGTTTGGGTGCGCGCTCGGTCCCGACAGCCAACCGCGCTGTTGGGGCGACAACAGCAAAGGCCAGGCGACCGGCACGCCGTCGGCCGTCGTCGAGGGCTTCCCCACCGTCGTCGGCGGCGCAGGCGTGCTCACCGCGCTTGCAGCCGGCGGCCAGCATGTGTGCGGCGTGACCGCCACTGGCGGCGTCAAGTGTTGGGGCGCTGGCAGCAGCGGTCAGCTCGGCCAGGGCTCGGCGGCGACCACTGGCGTCGTGCAGGTGGCGGACCTGTTCGACACCGCCAAGCTGACGGCCGGCGGCGACCACACCTGCGCGCTCGACACCATCGGCCAGGTGCGGTGCTGGGGCGCGGGCAGCTTTGGCGAACTCGGCACCGGCCAAAGCGGCCCTGGCGTCCAGTCGACCGTGCCGATTCTGGTGGCGGCGTCTGGCGTCGCGGTCAAGGGCGCCCTATGCAGTCAGTTTGGCGCGTGTGACGACGAAGACGAGTGCACCCAAGACCTGTGCGACGCCAAGACCGGCGCGTGCAGCCACCCGCCAGTCGAGGACGGCAGTCCGTGCATGGGCGGCAACGGTCAAGTCTGCGCAGGCGGCCAATGCAAAACGCCGTTTGCCGTCGACGTCGCCGTCGGCTGGGGGTTCAGCTGTGTGCGGCGGCCGGACGGCAGCATCTGGTGCGCCGGCAGCAACTCGAGCGGCCAACTCGGCGGCGACCTGCCGGTGCTCAAGAACTACAACACCTTCAAGCCCGTGGTCGGCTTGGGCGGCAAGGCCATCTCGCTTGGCGCCAACGACAGCCAGGCCTGCGCGGTGCGGGCCGACGGCAAGGTGTTGTGCTGGGGCAGCAACGTCAACGGTGCGCTCGGCGCCGCCGTGCCTGTGGGATCCTCGCAGCCCAAACCGGTCGAAGTGGTCGGCGCAACCGGAAAGGCTGCCGTGGCCGTGGCCGCGGATCACGCTTGCGCGTGGGGTTCGGCCGGCGCGCATTGCTGGGGTCGAAATGATTACGGCCAGTTGGGCAACGGTCAGGTTCAGACATCGGCACCGAACTACCAGGCCAACGCCGTGCCTTTCGTAGGTGTGAGCGATATCTCGCAAATGGCCGCCGGTTCGATGCACACCTGCGCTCGCACCAAATTGGGAGCGCTGTACTGCACCGGCCTGGACAATGGGCTGCTTGGCACTGTGCCGTCCAAGCAGGCCGTGGGCACGCCGCAGCTTGTCTCGCTTGCCCCGCCTGTCCTTTCCGTCGCCGCCCACGAACACACTACCTTTGCATTGACGCCAGAAGGCGCTGTGCACGCCTGGACGGGTAACGCGGGCTACGGGCTACCAGGCTACTACTTCCCGCTGACCTACAATACCGCTGCGGCGCCCAAGCTTTCGCTGCTCGACAAAGTCACCGCGTTGAGCGGCGGCCTCACCCATGTATGCGCGCTGCAGGCCAAGGGCCTCGTGTCGTGCTGGGGCAGCAACAACTACGGCGAATCGCAGCCAGCGTGGCCCTATGGATACACGGCAAGGCCGGCCACCCTCCACGGCATGACTTCGGTGGCGCGGTTTGCCTGCGGTCGCGAACATTGCTGCGCGGTGCGCAAAGACGGGTCGCTGGGCTGCTGGGGCACCAACTGGTACGGCGAATTCGGCGACGGCGCGTTCAACCAGGGCCGCGGTCAGGTGGTGCCAATCCCGGGCACGGAGCCCAAGTAGCGCGAAAGTAGCGCGGCGGGTGCCGTACATGGTCACCCAATTCCGAAATCAACTTTGGATTGGCGCCGCGAGTCGGCTGCGCAGCGGACGGCCGGGTCACCTCGGGCGGTCGCCCACCCGAGGTTCCCACAGATCCGGACTGGCGACTGAAGCCGCGAACTCCCCCAACGCAGCCCGCCTACGCGGCTCGGGCTACGGCTCGACATCAGTCTCCAGGTCCGCCAAAAGCCGAGAGCTGGAATGGTGCAATGCTTGGTCTCGAACACATAGACTCTGACCAAAGGTCAAAATCAACCTTCCGCCGTCGTCGTTCTTGCGCTCCGGTGCGGTAGGTTGGTGGCTAAGGGCCTGTCAAAGAACAAGTCAATCGACACGTGCGCGGAGCGGAGCGGCGAGTCGACTTGCAAAGTCGCGGGCTTGCGACCCACCAAGCAAGCAGTGGGCCAACGTAGAAAATCGAGTAGATTTTTTACGGGCCCTAACCACATCTACGCGCGCACGGTTTTTGTCGGCATGGCGCAAGTCCGCTTCGCTCAAGTAGCCAGGATCTGCGGTCACCTGCATCGCCGGTGCGCCCATCTTGGCCTCGAAGCCGGCTGCGAGCAGGGCATTACGCGCCGATTCGCAGGCCGGCTCCAAGTGGCCAACGTCCACTGGGGCGTTGTCGATAATCACGTCAACGACAATGCGCTCCTCGACTCCCGCGGCCGTCGCTGTCACACGGTGGCCGGGAAGCGACGCACCGCTGGCAAACTTCATCAGGGCCGCCGCCGGGTCGGTGACGCTATGGCTCGTGCGGCCTTCCTGTTCGCAGCGGTCAACTGCGGCTTGGTGCTTGGCGACTTTGGCATCGTGCTTGGCGCGCGCCGCCTCGGTCATGCCAGATGTGTCCACTTTGGCAAGCGCAGCCAGCCGTGTCTGTGACCGAGCCAACGTGCGCATGCTCTTTAGCGAAGCATCCGCACGCAAACGCACACTGTCGACCGCCAGGTCCTGGGCGTCGATCAAACCAAGGCGGGCCGCCTCCCGCACTGTGCCGGCCAACAGCGACTTGAAAAAATCGGCACTTTCGCGCCGATACGCCTTGAGGGTTTCTGCGCTCAACGCGTTGCCGCCGCACACAAGCCGCATGGCGAGATCGGTCTGGGTCAGTGTCTCTGCCACGACCTTGTGCGGCCGCGATCTGGCCGCGCGGCGGTCCAGAGCAAGTTCGGGTTACATGTGACAGTTCGATGACAATTCGTCCTGTGTGAGATAATCGAGGCCTGTGCTGCACTCTTCTGGTCACAATAGGCCCTGCTCAATGGATATAATAATCCGCGGACATCGCTATTCTCTTGGGTGCGGATCGCCAATTGGGGTCCACCGCGTGCTGGGCGCAACTTGTGTAACTACGCGACGTTCGTGTTGCTCCCTGCGGCTGAAGCCGCGGGCTCAGGATCGGCATAGGGGGCGGC